>NZ_SSDK01000042.1:0-127897 GCF_004794435.1 Microbacterium sp. K27 | reverse complement strand
GAAACGCCGAAGCCCCCGATGCATATGCATCGGGGGCTTCGGCGTTTCGAGCGGAAGCTCTTACTTCTTGCCCTGCGCCGCGACGGCGGCGGCACCGGCGGCGGCGGCCTCGGGATCGAGGTAGCGGCCGGGTCCGGTGGGGACGTTGTTCTCGTCCAGCTCGTACACCAGCGGGATGCCGGTCGGGATGTTCAGCTCGGCGATGTCGTCGTCGCTGATGCCCTCGAGGTGCTTCACGAGACCACGCAGCGAGTTGCCGTGCGCTGTGACGAGCACGGTCTTGCCGGCTTCGAGGTCGGGGACGATCGCGCTCTCCCAGTACGGCAGCAGACGGTCGATGACGAGCTTGAGCGACTCGGTGCGCGGCACTTCGCCATCGATCCCCGCGTAGCGGACGTCGTTCACCTGGCTGAACTCGCTCTCGTCGTCGAGCACGGGCGGCGGCACGTCGAACGAGCGGCGCCACAGCTGGAACTGCTCGGGACCGAACTCCTCGAGCGTCTGCGCCTTGTCCTTGCCCTGGAGCGCGCCGTAGTGGCGCTCGTTGAGGCGCCAGGAGCGGGTCACCGGGATCCACAGCCGGTCGGCGGCATCGAGCGCGATGTTCGCGGTCTGGATGGCGCGGCTCAGCAGCGAGGTGTGCAGCACGTCGGGGAGGATGCCGGACTCGGCCAGCAGCTCACCACCGCGGCGGGCCTCCTTCTCGCCCTGCGCGTTGAGGCGGACGTCCACCCAACCGGTGAACAGGTTCAGTTCGTTCCACTCGCTCCGGCCGTGGCGGAGCAGGATGAGGGTGCGCGTCGCAGTCATGCCGTCAGTTTATCCGCCCAGGGCACGGCACCCGATTCGGATGCTGGGAGGATGGAGACATGGCGTCATCTCCCCTCGGTCGGCCGACCCGCGGCACCACGGGGACCAACCGACTGCGACGCAACGATCGCTGGATCGCGGCGAGCGCCGCGTTGCGGCGGGCATCCGATCCGCTGGTCGTCGACCTCGGCTACGGCGCCAGCGGCGTCACCGCCTTCGAGCTCGCGACCCGCCTGGTCCGGGTGCGCGACGACGTCGAGGTGCGCGGCCTGGAGATCGACCCCGCCCGCGTCGCGACGGCCGACGCGCAGCTCGCCGAGGTGCGTGCAGGGCGGACGCCGTTCGCTCCCGATCTGCCCGTCTCCTTCGCGCGCGGCGGCTTCGAGGTTCCGCTCCCCGAGGGACGCACGGCCGCGGTGATCCGCGCCATGAACGTGCTGCGGCAGTATGACGAGCAGGACGTCGCGAATGCCTGGTCCCTGATGGCTTCCCGCCTGGCCCCTGACGGCCTGCTGTTCGAGGGGACCTGTGACGAGATCGGCCGGGTGTCGAGCTGGATCGACGTGGATGCGCACGCTGCGCCGCTGCGCTTCACGATCTCCCTGCGTCTCGCCGATCTGGAGCGACCGAGCATCGTCGCCGAGCGTCTGCCGAAGGCGCTGATCCACCGCAACGTCCCGGGCGAGCGCATCCATTCCCTGCTCGTCGATCTCGATCGGGAGTGGGACCGCGCGGCTCCGCTTTCGACGTTCGGCGCCACGCAGCGCTTCCTCGCCGCCGTGGGCGCACTCCGGGACCAGGGATGGCCTGTGCTCGGCGGACGCACTCGGTGGCGCCTGGGCGAGCTGACGCTGCCCTGGTCCGCGGTCGCCCCGCTCCCCGCCTGAGTTCAGCTTCCGGCGCCGGAGATGGAATCGCGCGGGTCCGGTGCCGTGGGTCGGCGAGACAGACGGGTGAGGCGCGGGATATCTGCGGTGGCCCCCGCGTCAGCCGGCACGATCACCTGCTGCGAGGCGGCGATGTCGATGCCGTCCGCGCGCACCACCAGATCCCCGACCGGCGCGCGCCGCGACAGGATCGCGAGAGCGATGGGACCGCCTTCGTGGTGACGCGCGACCGAGGTCAGGTGCCCGACCTCGTCGTCGCCGGCGTACACCGGCGCGCCCGGCTCGGGAAGCACCGCATCGCTGCCATCGAGGTGGAGGGCGGCCAGACGGCGGGGCGGGTGACCGAGATTGTGCACCTTCGCGACCGTCTCCTGTCCGCGGTAGCAGCCCTTGTTCAAGTGCACCGCGCTGCGGATCCAGTCGGACTCGTGCGGCAGCGAACGCTCGTCGACCTCTGTCGTCCAGCGCGGGCGCCAGGCAGCCACGCGCAGTGCCTCGGCAGCGAGGAGACCGGCGAGCGCCTCCCGATCGAGGGACGCGGCGAGGGCCTCAGCCCCGTCCGCGGACAGGATCGCCACCCGCCACGCATAGTCGGCCGCCGGATGCTCGATGACCTCGGAGTACTGGTGTCCGCCGACGCTGATCCGCTGCCACGGGTCGGCCCAGACGAGAGCGATGCCGTGCGGCGAGGCTGCGGCGGCGGTGGCCGCCGCAGCGACGACACCGCCGTCGATGAACCCGACCGGCACGAGGTCGGCGCGGATGTCGACGGTGGCCTGGGTGCGGAACTTCATGCGCGTCAGCCAGCCGGCGAGCGCCTCGGCGTCTCCCGCATCCGCGATGAGCCATGTGGATGCACCGTCGTCGATGACGCCGGCCGCGTGTTCCACCCGGCCCTGCGGGTCGAGAACCAGAAGCTCGGTGCTTTCTCCGGGGGCGAGCCGTCCGACGGCCTGCGAGGTGATCGAATCGAGCCAGCTCAGCCGTTCGGGACCCGCGACCTCGATCACGGTGCGGTCGCCGAGGGGCGCGAGGGCAGCGCCGTCGGCGAGACGCCGCTGCTCACGGAACGCATCGCCGAAGTGCGCGATCAGATCGCCGTCGGTGACGGCACCGTCGATCCCGCCGAAGACGGACATCTCAGACCTTGGCCAGTCGAGCCGAGGCATGGGAGCGCAGCGGGGTGCCGAGGGCGGCGATGTCCCAGGCCCACAGCAGGTGACCGTCGACGAGGCCGTACATGCGCGAAGACGCCGTGTGCACCTTCGCACCGGCACTGCGCACGACGGCGTCCGAGCCGATGTCGATGCGCGGACCGTTGATCTCGCCGATGTACAGCTCGAGGGCGCCGTCGGCGTGCGCGAGCGAGACCTCGATGGGGAATCCGCCGCTCGGCGCGCGCAGCTCCTCCACGTCGTCGACCGTGCGTGCGACGGCGGGCGCGGTCGGAGGCAGCAGTGCGGGACCGGGATCCGCGGCCGTGGCCGTGCGCGCCAGACGCCAGAAGCCTGTCTCGGCCAGCAACGCCGCGGCGGGGGCGCCCTCTTCCGTGAGGAACGTGGCCGTGCCGGAGTAGTTCAGGAACGGACCCCCGTCATGGCTGAAGCTGATCCGGTGCGTGAACTCGCCCTGCAGGCGTTCGTCACCGACCGGGTAGTCGATGACACCTGTTCCCTCCCAGACGCCGATCAGCCACGCGAACGGGACGAGATCGGCCGGAAGGTCGACGGGCAGTTCGAGCATCGTCGCGTCAGCGCTGGCCGCGGAAGAGGTTGCGCAGCACCACTGCCGAGACGAAGACGATAGCGAGGCTCGCGAGGCCCAGCAGGCCGATGAAGAAGATTTCGAGCGCCATGAGGTCCATGTGCTCCACCTTACCGCGCCGTGCCGGTGTCAGGACGGGATCAGCGCCGCGAGACCGAATCCGACCGAGATGATGCCCATCAGCAGCAGACCGCCGATCACGCTCCCCGCCACCCGGAAGATGAAACCCTGCGTGCGCCCGTACCAGAGCTGCACGGCGAAGGACAGGAGCACGACGCCGCCGAACCCGACCAGCAGCCAGGACACGCGCCATTCCTCCGGCACGAAGATGCCGATGGCGACGGTGGCGAGGAACGCGGTGGCCCAGACGACGAGCACACCGACGAACGCGTTGCGCGGTGCGAGTGCGGGATCCGTCATGTCTCCATTGTTGCGCATCGCTCCCGGTATCATGGCGGCACGACGTCGATCCGCGTCTGTGAGGAGTGCGCGTGGCCCAGGTGCTGGTTCTGACCAACGCTCCGCTCTCCGAGCAGGTGCTCCCCGCGCTCGAGCTGCTGAGCCACCGCGCGCGCCAGATACCCGCAGAGCCCTCGCAGCTGGTCAACGCCCCCGAGTACGACGTCGTGATCGTCGATGGCCGTCACGACCTGGTCGCCGCGAAGTCGCTGTGCCGCCTGCTGCGAACCGCCGGGCAGGATGCGCCGCTGCTCCTCGTCGTCACGGAAGGCGGGATGAGCGCGCTGTCGGGAGACTGGGGCATCGACGATGTCCTGCTCTCCACGGCGGGGCCCGCGGAGATCGACGCCCGACTCCGTCTCGCCCTCGCCCGACGCGACGAGGTCGCCGAGCCCGCGCGCGTGCAGGCATCCGGCGTCACGATCGATGAGCAGTCCTACTCCGCCAAACTGCGCGGCAGGCCTCTGGATCTCACCTACAAGGAGTTCCAGCTTCTGCACTTCCTGGCGACGCACCCCGCTCGCGTGTTCACCCGCGAGCAGTTGCTCAGCGAGGTCTGGGGGTACGACTATTTCGGGGGCACCCGCACGGTCGACGTGCATGTGCGACGGCTCAGGGCGAAGCTCGGCGACCAGGAGCAGATCATCGGCACCGTGCGCAACGTCGGCTACCGCTTCAACGTCAACGAGGATGAGGGCCTCGCCAGCGCGGGCTGACGATCGACTCCGTTCACACGGGCGTCACCTCTCGGTGCTTAGATGTACCCCATGATCGATCCCGCACTCGCCGACGCCGGGCTGGGTGACGCCGAAGACGACGACTTCGACGCCATCGAGTCCTACGACTCCCAGCTCCCGGACCACCGCTACCTGGATCGCGAGCTCAGCTGGCTCGCCTTCAACCAGCGCGTGCTCGAGCTCGCCGAGGATCCCTCGCTTCCCGAACTCGAACGTGCCAACTTCCTGGCGATCTTCGCGAGCAACCTCGACGAGTTCTTCATGGTGCGCGTCGCGGGCCTCAAGCGCCGCATCATGACCGGTCTCGCGGTGCCCACGAACATCGGCCGCTCCCCCGTCGACGCGCTCGCCGACATCTCGCGCGAGGCGCACGCCCTGCAGCTGCGGCATGCGGATGCCTGGACCTCGCTCGTGCGTCCGGCTCTGGCCGAATCCGGCGTGGAGATCACCGAGTGGTCCGAGCTCACAGACGGCGAGCGCTCCGCGCTGTCGGAGTACTTCGGAGCCCAGGTCTTCCCTGTGCTGATGCCGCTCGCCGTGGATCCGGCGCATCCGTTCCCCTACATCTCGGGGCTGTCGCTGAACCTCGCGATCCGCATCCGCAACGCCCGCACCGGACGGCAGGAGTTCGCTCGGCTCAAGGTGCCCCCCATGCTCCCGCGCTTCGTCGAGGTTCCGGGAGGCGGCGAGATCAAGCGCTTCCTGCGCTTGGAGGAGCTCATCGCCAATCATCTGGGCGATCTGTTCCCCGGCATGGAGGTGCTCGACCACCACGCGTTCCGTCTGACGCGCAACGAGGACGTGGAGATCGAGGAGGACGAGAGCGAGAACCTCATCCAGGCACTCGAGGCCGAGCTGCTGCGTCGACGTTTCGGTCCGCCGATCCGTCTCGAGATCACCGACGACATGGATGATGTCACGATGGACCTGCTGGTCCGCGAACTCGACATCACCGACCTCGAGGTCTACCGGCTTCCCGGGCCGCTCGACCTGCGCGGTCTGTTCGACCTGTCCCGCATCGATCGCCCCGACCTGCGGTATCCGCCGCACCTGCCGACCACCGCCGTGGCCTTCCAGCCCGCGGGATCGAGCAACCGGGCGGACATCTTCAAGGCGATCCGCAAGTCGGACGTGCTGGTGCACCACCCGTACGAGTCGTTCACCACGAGCGTGCAGGCGTTCCTCGAGCAGGCGGCCCGTGACCCGCACGTGCTCGCCATCAAGCAGACCCTCTACCGCACCTCCGGCGACAGCCCCATCGTGCAGGCGCTCATCGACGCGGCGGAGGCGGGCAAGCAGGTGCTGGCCCTCGTCGAGGTGAAGGCCCGCTTCGACGAGGCGAACAACATCGTCTGGGCGCGCAAGCTCGAGAAGGCCGGCGTGCACGTGGTCTACGGCCTCGTCGGGCTCAAGACCCACTGCAAACTCGCGCTCGTCATCCGCGAGGAAGACGGCAAGCTGCAGCACTACTCCCATGTCGGCACCGGAAACTACAACCCGAAGACCAGCCGTATCTACGAGGACTTCGGGTTGTTCACCGCCGACGCGCAGGTCGGCAAGGACCTGACACGACTCTTCAACGAGCTCAGCGGCTACGCGATCGAGAAGAAGTTCAAGCGCCTCCTGGTCGCCCCCCTGCACCTGCGCAAGGGCCTGGTCCGCCAGATCGATGCCGAGCGGAAGAACGCCGAGGCGGGGATTCCCGCGCACATCCGCATCAAGGTGAACTCGATGGTGGACGAGGAGATCATCGACGCGCTCTACCGTGCGAGCGCGGCGGGTGTGAAGGTCGACGTCTGGGTGCGCGGTATCTGCAGTCTCCGCACCGACCTCGACGGGATCAGCGACAACATCACGGTGCGCAGCATCCTCGGTCGATACCTGGAGCACTCGCGCATCTTCGCCTTCGAGAACGGCGGCGATCCTCAGGTGTACATCGGCAGTGCCGACATGATGCACCGCAACCTCGACCGCCGGGTGGAGGCCCTGGTGCGCGTCACCGACCCCGCCCACCTCAAAGAGCTCGGAACGTTCTTCGACCTGGCGATGGATGCCGGCACGACCTCGTGGCATCTCGGTGCAGGAGGGGTCTGGGAGCGCCACGCCGTCGACGCGGAGGGCAAGCCCCTGATCGACCTGCAGGACAAGACCATGGGGTTGATCCAGCGGCGTCGTCGCGCGCGGGCGGTCCGATGAACACGCGGCAGCTGCAGCTCCCGGTCGGCACCACGACGAACTCGAAGTGGACGGACAAGGCCGTGTACGCGGCGGGAGCCGTGGTGTGGCGCCTCGTCGAGGGCAAGCTGCGCATCCTGCTGATCCACCGCACCAAGTACCGCGACATCACGCTTCCCAAGGGCAAGGTCGATCCTGGGGAGATGCTCGCCGAGACAGCCGTGCGCGAGGTGCAGGAGGAGACCGGCATCCGGGTCTCGCTCGGAGTCTCGGTCGGTGTGAGCCGCTATCACCTGGCGTCGCAGAAGCAGAAGGTCGTGCACTACTGGGCCGCAGAGGCGACCGACGCCGCGATCCGGGAGTCGACGTTCGTTCCCAACCGGGAGATCGCTGCGCTCGAGTGGGTGAGCGTGAAGAAGGCGAGAGCGCGCCTGAGCTACCCCGTCGACCTCGAGATCCTCGACTTCTTCTCCAACCTCGTCGACGACGGTGTGCTGCGCACCTTCCCGGTGATCGCCCTGCGGCATGCGAAGGCGACGCCCCGCTCGGAGTGGGACGGGTCGGATGCCTCACGGCCACTCACCGACCGCGGGCGGAAGCAGGCGAAGTCGATCGTGGGACCGCTGCGCGCTTTCGGCGTGCGCAGGATCGTGACGAGCGACGCGGTGCGGTGCGTGGAGACGATCACTCCTCTCGCTCGCGCACTCGATCGCAAGCCCGTGAAGACGGAGAAGATCAGCCAGGACGCTTGGGAGGACGGCGAGTCCGATCTGCGCGCGGTCGTCGGTCGCCGCATCCGCGCCGGCAAGCCTGCGGTGCTGTGCAGCCACGGGCCGGTGCTTCCGGGTCTGCTCTCCGAGATCGCCCTGGCCACAGGCACCATCCAGGGGTCGTATCTCAGCAGTGCCGCAGACCTCGAGCCGGCCGCGTTCTCGGTCGTGCATCTGTCGGCCACGAACCCCGGATCCGGGATCATCGCGATCGAGACGCACATCCCCAAGGTCTGACGTCCCCTGATTTCTCGCGGGAGCACCCCAGAGAGTCGCCCGTCGTTCACCTGCCGTTCACCTGCTCGGGAGAGTCTCGTTAACCGTCGCCCATAGCGTCACTGTGTGCCCTGCACCGGGCCCCACCCATTCCAGATCGAAGGATCCACAGTGAAGATCTCCCGAATCGCACGAATCGGCGCCATCGGCGCCGTCGCCGCCCTCGCACTCGCCGGCTGTGCCGCGAACGAAGCAGGCACCGGTTCCACCGACGAGCCCACCTCCAGCACCGCCACCGTCAGCGGTTCCCTGGTCGGCGCGGGCGCCTCCTCGCAGCAGGTCGCCATCCAGGCATGGACCGCCGAATTCCAGAAGACCAACCCCGACGCCCAGGTCGAGTACGACCCGCAGGGCTCGGGCGGTGGCCGCGAGTCCTTCCAGCAGGGCGCGGTCAACTTCGCCGGCTCGGACCGCGCGTTCAAGACCGACGAGATCTCGGCCGGCGGCTTCGGCGCGTGCGTCGACGGCTCCGACCTCATCGAGATCCCCGCATACATCTCGCCGATCGCCATCGTCTTCTCGCTCGACGGCGTGGACGAGCTGAACCTCGACCCCGAGACCATCGCGTCGATCTTCGCCGGCAAGATCACCAACTGGAACGACCCGGCGATCGCCAAGGACAACCCCGACGCCAAGCTCCCCGATCTCGCCATCACGCCGGTCCACCGCTCCGACAAGTCGGGCACCACGGGCAACTTCACCGACTACCTGGCGCAGACCGCCGGTGACGTGTGGACCGCGGGCAGCGTCGAGGAGTGGCCGGCCGACCTCGCCGGAGAGTCCGCCGAGAAGACCTCGGGCGTCGCCAACGCCGTCAAGGGTGGACAGGGCCTCATCGGTTACATCGACTCCTCGCAGGCCGCCGACTTCTCGTCGGTCAACGTCAAGGTCGGCGACAAGTTCGTGCCGCACTCGGCCGAAGGCGCCGCCGCCACGCTCGACGCCTCGAAGATCGAGGAAGGCCGCACCGACGGCGACCTCGCCTTCGCGATCGACCGCACCACCACCGCCGACGGCGCGTACCCCGTGCTCCTCGTCAGCTACCTCATCGGCTGCGCCGAGTACGAGGACGAGAACGTCGCCGCGCTGACCAAGGCGTTCTTCACCACCGCGATCAGCGCCGAGGGCCAGGACGCCGCCGCGACCAACGCCGGCAGCGCCCCGATCTCGGACGACCTGCGCACGCAGGCTCAGGCTGCGATCGACCTCATCAAGTGAGCCAGTGACGGTCTCCGGGATGCCGCGCGGCATCCCGGAGACCGTCTGCTCGCGTCAGACACCCGATCTCCACTGAGCAGGAAGCAGCTCCCATGACAGCCACGACCTCGCCGGCGTCGACGCGCATCGTCGCGAAGAAGCGCGCCGGTGACCTCTGGTTCTCCGGAACGGCGGTCGCCGCCGGATCCATGATCATGATCACGCTGGCCGCGGTCGCGATCTTCCTCATCGTGCAGTCCATTCCGGCCTTCACCGCGACAGCCGAGGATGCCTCGCTCCTCAAGACGAACTTCTGGGACTACGTCGGCCCACTCCTGTTCGGCACGGTCTGGGCCGCCTTCCTGGCCCTCCTGCTCGCCGTGCCGCTCTCGCTCGGCGTCGCCCTGTTCATCACGCACTACGCACCGCGGCGGCTCGCTCAGGGCCTGGGCTACGTGGTCGACCTGCTGGCCGCCGTCCCCTCGGTCGTGTTCGGCCTCTGGGGAATCCTCGTCCTGGCTCCCGCTGTGCAGCCCATCTACGTCTGGCTGAACACGAACGCCTCCTGGATCCCGTTCTTCGACGGCGTCGTCTCCCCTACCGGACGGACGATCCTGACCGCCGCGATGGTGCTCGCCGTCATGGTCGTCCCGATCATCACGGCCATCTGCCGCGAGATCTTCCTGCAGACCCCTCGCCTTCACGAGGAGGCCGCCCTCGCCCTCGGCGCCACCCGCTGGGAGATGGTGCGGATGGCCGTTCTTCCCTTCGGCCGTTCCGGCATCGTCTCCGCCTCCATGCTCGGCCTCGGCCGTGCGCTCGGCGAGACCATGGCCGTCGCGATGGTGCTCTCGGTGAGCAAGGCCGTCACCTTCGAACTGCTCACCTCCACGAACCCCTCCACGATCGCAGCGAACATCGCGCTGACGTTCCCCGAGGCGTACCAGGTCAACATCAACATCCTCATCGCGACCGGTCTGATCCTGTTCGTCGTGACGTTCGCGGTGAACGCTCTCGCACGCTGGTTCGTGAACCGCCGCAAGGAATTCTCGGGAGCGAACTGACATGACCGTTACCGCCCCTGAATCGTCTCGCACGGCGAGCGCGGCCCCCACCCAGCTGTCGCTCAGCTCGGGACACCTCCCCCGCTGGTCGCCGTGGGCGCTCCTCGCCCTCTCCCTCCTCATCGGCTTCACGCCCTTCGCTCTCGAGGCCCTCGCCAGCGGATCCGACCTCAACATCGCCGGCTCCGTCGTTCTCGGCGCGGTCATCTACCTGGTGCTCATCTACGTGATGTCGCGCATCATCGAAGGCTCCAGGAAGGCGCTGGACCGCCTGATCACCGGAATCGTGACCTCGGCGTTCGCCATCGCGATGGTGCCGCTGGTGTCCGTCGCGATCACCGTGGTCGCCAACGGCGTCGCCCGTTTCGACGGACTGTTCTTCTCGTCATCGATGCGTGGAGTGCTCGGTGAAGGCGGCGGCGCCCTGCACGCCATCATCGGCACGCTCCTGGTCACCCTCGCCGCCGCGATCATCTCGATCCCGATCGGTCTGATGACGGCCGTCTACCTCGTCGAATACGGCAAGGGCGGCCGGATGGCCCGCACCATCACCTTCCTCGTCGATGTCATGACGGGAATCCCCTCGATCGTCGCCGGTCTGTTCGCCTACGCCGTCTTCGCGCTGATCTTCGGACCCGGCGTGCGCATGGGCATCGCGGGCTCGGTCGCGTTGGCCGTGCTGATGATCCCCGTCGTCGTGCGCTCCACCGAGGAGATGCTGCGACTGGTGCCGAACGAGCTGCGCGAAGCGTCGTACGCGCTCGGGGTGCCGAAGTGGCTCACGATCGTCAAGGTGGTCCTCCCGACCTCGATCGCCGGCATCACCACGGGTGTCATGCTCGCCATCTCGCGCGTGATCGGAGAGACCGCGCCCCTGCTGCTGACGGCCGGCTTCACCGACGCGATGAACTACAACCTGTTCAGCGGACGCATGCAGACGCTCCCGGTGTTCACATACTCGCAGTACGCGTACCAGGGCATCCCCGCTGAGGCATACGTGGAGCGGGCCTGGGCCGCAGCTCTGACGCTCATCATCATCGTCATGCTGCTCAACCTGATCGCGCGCCTCGTCGCGAAGATCTTCGCACCCAAGACCGGCCGCTGAGCCTCGACCCGACAAGCAAGGAACTGCAGTGTCCAAGAGCATTGAAGTCAACGACCTGAACGTCTACTACGGCGACTTCCTCGCCGTGGAGGGCGTCTCCCTCGACATCCAGCCGCGCAGCGTCACCGCGTTCATCGGCCCCTCCGGCTGCGGCAAGTCCACCTTCCTGCGCACCCTCAACCGCATGCACGAGGTCATCCCCGGTGCCCGCGTCGAGGGCGAGGTGCTGCTCGACGGCAAGGACCTCTACGGCCCCGGCATCGACCCGGTGCTCGTCCGGCGCCAGGTGGGCATGGTCTTCCAGCGTCCGAATCCGTTCCCCACGATGTCGATCAAGGAGAACGTCCTCGCCGGCGTGAAGCTCAACAACAGCCGCATGTCGAAGAGCGATCAGGATGCCCTGGTCGAGAAGTCGCTCACCGGTGCGAATCTGTGGAACGAGGTCAAGGACCGCCTCGACAAGCCCGGTTCCGGCCTCTCCGGCGGTCAGCAGCAGCGCCTGTGCATCGCCCGTGCGATCGCCGTCTCGCCGCAGGTGCTGCTGATGGACGAGCCCTGCTCGGCTCTCGACCCCATCTCGACATACGCGATCGAGGAACTGATCGGCGAGCTGAAGAACGAGTTCACGATCGTGATCGTGACGCACAACATGCAGCAGGCGAGCCGCGTGTCGGACAAGACCGCGTTCTTCAACATCGCGGGCACCGGCAAGCCCGGAAAGCTGATCGAATACGACGACACGACCTCGATCTTCACCACACCGTCGGTGCAGGCCACCGAGGACTACGTCTCCGGCCGCTTCGGTTGAGCGCTGGGTCCCTGCTGCTGCACCCCTGCTGCTTCATCGCCAAAACCCAGATCACTTGAGTCGCCGACGGCGTGTCACCCGTTGACACGCCGTCGGGTCGTTCGGTGGTCTGGGTCTTGGCCTCCCCGAACGAGGCGCACTTCTCCTGCACGGTCGCGGGGCGCCGCGTGTTGTCCATAGCTCGTACGGTTTCGGCCTCGACCGACGGCGCGCTCAGGGCAGTATCAGGCGATGTCCTTCGTGCGCGCCGCTCCTGTGCTGAGTGCGCTCGGGCGGATGGCACGGACGTCGGAGCTTCGACGACGGGGAGTGAGCCGCGACGAGCTCTCGCGTGCGGTGCGTTCCGGCGAAGTGCTGCGACCACGCCAGGGCGTCTATGCGCTCCCCGACGCCACGGAGGCCTGGGTGCATGCGGCGTCTCACGGCGGCACGATCGGCTGTGCGCAAGCTGCAGCGGAGCAGGGTCTCTGGGTGCTCCGTCTTCCTTCGTCGAATCACATCTGGATGGGAGCCGCGGGAACTCCACGATCGACATGCGACGCCTGCGTGCTGCACTGGGATGAGGGTCGTGCGCGCGTCGGCGAGGCTGCCCCTGTCCCGAATGCGCTCCTTCAGATCGCGGGGTGCTGTGGCGAGGACACGTTCTTCGCCGCGCTCGAATCGGCCTTGCGTCGATCACTGCTCTCCCCCGCGGGGCTGAACTGGCTTCGCCGCCATCTTCCGACGTCGATGCGGTGGCTCGTCGCGTTCGCTCGTGCAGATGCCGACAGCGGACTCGAGTCACTCATCCGGCTTCGGCTGCACCGGATCGGGATCGCGGTCAGGACCCAGGTGCCCGTCTCCGGTGTCGGGGAGGTCGACATCGTCATCGGCGACTTCCTGATCGTCGAGGCCGATGGCCGTGAGAACCATGCCAGGGAGAAGGAGCGGAGCAAAGATCTGCGGCGTGACGCAGCTGCTGCGGCCGCCGGATACACGACTCTGCGATTCACGTATGAGCTGATCGTCGACGACTGGCCTCTCGTCGAGGCCGCGATCCGCGGCGCTGTCGCACGCGGGGCTCACCTCGCGCCGGTGTGATGACTCCGCGAACCCTCGCCCTCGTCTGCACTCGCCAGCCTCAGCCCTGGTCGGCACTCGACAAAACGGAGATCAGGAGCGAGAGCCGGGGCGTGTCGCGGCCAGACGCGCCGTGCCGCCGACGGGTGCCCTCCGTTTTGGCAGGCGGGCGGGCAGGTTGGCAGGTTGGCGGGCGGGCGGGCAGGCGGGCGGGAGAGGGATGGGTGGGCGGGTGGGATCAGTCGCGCGGCGAGAGCAGGTAGCGGTTCAGCGCGGCCGTGAGCGTGCGGTCGACCGGAAGGGAGACGCCATCGACGGCGGTGATCGCCGCGGCGAGGCGCACGCTCGACACGAGCCACGCGGCGTCCGCTTGCGGAAGGTCGGTTGCCGGGATGCGGTCGTACCCGACGTCGAAACCCTGGGCGGCGAGGTGCTCGTACACACTGAGCTGCGTCGTACCGTGCAGGATGCCACCCGTCGGAGCCGGCGTCACGAAACGGTCGCCGAAGCGGAGAATCAGGGAAGCCGTCGGAGCCTCCAGCACGAAGCCGTCGCTCGAGAGGAAGATCGCATCGTCCGCACCACGCCGGTGCGCCTCGCGCAGGGCCGCCATGTTCACGGCGTACGACAGCGTCTTCGCTCCCAGCAGCAGCCACGGAGCCCGCTCCGCTGCACCCAGGTCGTACCCGCGGTCGAGCGTCACGACGCGCACACCATGCTCTCGCACGGCGGAGAAATCGGAGGCCGGAGCCGCGGTCACCCATGCCGTCGGAGTGGGCCCGTGCTCGACTCCGCGGCTGAGGATGAGCTTGATGACGGACTCGCCCGCTCCGAGCTGTGCAGCCGCCTGATCGACCGCCTGCCGCCATTGCATGAGATTCGGGACCGGAAGGTCGCACAGCAGTGCCGAGTGGGCGAGGCGTTCCAGGTGCGGGACGACCTCCTGCGCGTGCCCGTCGATCACGCCGATCGACTCGAACACCCCGTCACCGCGCTGTGTGCTCAGCTCCCCCACACTGAGCGCGGGGGCGGCGGCGTCCACCTGCGTGAAGGTCTCGGAGAAGTCGCTGCGCTGTTCGTCGGCGGCGACGGGATCGATCATGAGTGCGAAGCGCCCGGTCATGATCCGAGCCTAGAGGGCGGGAATACCGTCCGCCGCATCGCGTTACAATGGAGTGGCCGGGCCGCATAACCCCGGGCTCCAATTTTTGCCGCTGCGAGCGGCCTTCCGCCGAGAGGCGTTCTTGCGGCCCGGTCTTTTCTTGCCCGGAGCGGTTTCGCGCATCCGGATCGCCTTCCCGTCGGGCCACCCGATGCTCGTCAGGCGAGCGCATCCATCCGCCACAGCACGGCGGCTGCGGCCAGATCCTCTCCGTAACTGCTCAGTCGCAGCGCTCGCGTGGTCAGTTCGCTAGATCGTGCGGGCTCGGTCGGTTCGTAGTCGTCAGCCGTGTGCGTCGCCCCGGAGGCCTGCACTCGACAGAAGGCCGCGGCGCGGTCGAGCGCCACGGCGAAGTCACCACGGAATGCCCCCCGCAGGATCGTGTCGATCAGAGCGACCAGCTCGTCCGGACTCGCCGGCACCGGCGCACCGGCGATCGCCGCATCCGCCGACGGCAATTCGACGCGCCCGCGGTCGTAGAGGAGGGCCGCGGTCTGCGGGTCGCCGTGGATCGCGAGCTGCAGCACGTAGAGGCGCCACAGGGCGCCGGGGAGAGTCCGTGAGGGTGCTTTCGACCACAGCTCCGCGATCTCGTCGATTCCGTGTTCGGCGGTGAAGGCGACGAGTCTTTCGGCGCTCGCTCCGCTCTCGTCGGCGCGGACGCGGGTCAGCAGAGCGGATGCCGTGGCATGCGCGATACGCGTCTCCTCGGCGGGGTCGTGTGCGCCGACGATGTTGTCGAAGGCGCTCGTCGGGCGGCGCACGGGGCGATGATACTGCTCGGGCATCCCTCCAGGGTACGCGCGATCAGTGCGGCTCACGCCGTGGGGATGACGATCACCGGATCGGTCGTCGGCTGGCCCGACGGAGATCCGCCGGCCTGCTCCACGGTCACCGCGATCGCGTCACCCGCCTGCATATCACCGGCGAGGAGGGCGGTGGCGTCACCACCGTCCACATCGAACACTCCGGCGGAGACGGGAGCGTCACCGCGCACGAACCACAGCTCATACGTCTGGCCTTCACCCGCACTCGGGAGACCGTCGGCCACGAGCACGGCCTTGCCGGTGGAAGCCGACCAGTGCGCTGTCGCGCTTCCTCCGTCGTCGAGCGTCACCGTCGCCTGCTGGGCGTCGTCGGCTGCTTCGATCTCCTGCAGCGCGATGACACTCGCGGGCGGGTTCAGCTGCTGATTGAGGGCGACCGCGCCGATGCCGACGCCCACCAGCACGGCGAGGCACGCCGCCAGGGCGAAGACGGTGCGGGTCCAGCGACGCTGCTTCTTCGGCTCGGGCTGAGGCTCGGTGTGGGACACGGCGACGACTGCGGGACGTTCCTCGTGCGATGACGAGACGTCGGTGTCGGTCCGCGATCCACCGTTCTGGGGCATGTCCGCGATCTGCGCGAGCAGCGCGGATCGGATGTGTGCGGGAGCGGCGACGGGCTCGACACGGTCTGCGAGCGACGCGGCCGTCGCGATATCCGCATCCACCGTGTCCTCCCATTCCGGGTGCTCCGCGAGGGCTGAACGGTATCGACGCTCGTCGTCAGCGGAGAGCGAGTGCAGCGCGGCACCTGCCGCGAGTTCCTCGAAGTCCTTCTCGTTCATGCCGTCACCCCCATCGCCGTACGCAGACGGCTGAGTCCGTCTCGCATCCGTGTCTTGATTGTCCCCAGCGGCGCCCCCACGAGGGCCGCGATCTCGTTCTGACTGTAACCGCCGTAATACGCGAGGACGAGTGCTTCGCGCTGAGCTTCCGGAAGCCCCGAAAGCGCCTCGACGACCTTCCCTCCCTCGATCCCCAATTCGACCTGCTCCGCGACACTGTCGTGCGCGACGCCGATGTCCTTGAATCCTGCTCGTACGTCCCGGTCCGCGCTCGATTGCGATGCCCGCACTCGGTCGACGGCCCGGCGATGAGCGATCGTCATGACCCACGCTCGTCCCTGACCTCTGTTCGGAGCGAAGCGGGAAGCGGATTGCCAGATCTCGAGAAAAACCTCCTGGAGCACCTCTTCGCTCTGCGCGCGATTGATAAGGACGCGGAGGATGAGGCCGAACACGCGGGAGGACAGCGTGTCATAGAGCGTCGCGAAGGCAGCCTGATCACCGGAGGCGACGCGGACGAGGAGGTCGGCGACAGCATCCTGCGTCGCTCCGTCCTCGGGAACGTCGAACCCATCGATGACCATCCCCATAAGCATGCCGCATCTCCTCCCCGATCACGTGCAGACGTCACCCGAATGTGAAGGAATCGACCTCGCGAATCGTGCGCTCCGGCGCCGTCGTCGGAGCTGTTTCCAAGATTTCTGAGATTCTTCCCATCCGATCCCGAACGGGCTCCGAACAGCACTCGACGCCACGGAGAGGCCGTGGCTCAGTTTTCTGAAGGAGCTCGACATGTTCAGCACCAAGAAGAAGGTCACCGCGGCAATCACCCTCGGCCTGGCGAGCGCGTTCCTGCTCTCCGCCTGTTCCATGGGCAGCGGCAGCACCTCGGACTCGTCTTCCGAGCCGAAGGCACCGGAGACGTCGGAGTCGACGCCGATGGAGATGGACCCGGCAGCCAACCTGGTCGGCCCCGGCTGCGCGGCGTACGCCGACGCTGTGCCGGACGGCGCGGGTTCCGTCGAGGGAATGTCGCAGGACCCGGTCGCGGTCGCGGCCTCGAACAACCCGCTGCTGACCACGCTGGTCTCGGCGGTGAGCGGACAGCTCAACCCCGACGTCGACCTCGTCGACACCCTGAACGGCAGCGAGTTCACGGTCTTCGCACCGGTGGACGACGCGTTCGCGAAGATCGACCCGGCCACCATCGAGGCACTCAAGACCGACAGCGCCACGCTGAGCTCGATCCTGACGTACCACGTGGTTCCCGGCCAGATCGACCCGGCCGACATCGACGGCATGCACAAGACCGTGCAGGGCGCCGAGCTCGAGGTCACGGGCAGCGGTGACGACCTGATGGTCAACGACGCCAAGGTGATCTGCGGTGGAGTCAAGACCGCGAACGCGACCGTGTACCTCATCGACACGGTTCTGATGCCCCCGGCTTCCTGAGCCAGGATCGCCGGGTGGGAGGACACCCGGCACGCGCCCTCTCGGAAGCAGGGGGAGGATCCCGAGAGGGAAAAGGGGCCGTCGGCGGTGCTGTGTCGCCGACGGCCCCTCGTCGTGCGCACTAGACTTTGATGAGGGGCCTCTAGCTCAGTTGGCAGAGCATCGGACTTTTAATCCGCGGGTCGTGGGTTCGAGCCCCACGGGGCCCACCGCAGGTCGCCTCCCGGCGGCCTCTCAGGACTCGCCGCCGGGGGCGCCCGACAACAGCTCCGCTCGGATGTCGGCCACACCGTCCGGCAGCGACTCCCCTTCGAGAGCGAAGACCGGCGCTTCCTGGCTTCCCCCGATGCCGCACACCGCGACGCTGTCCGCACCGTCGAGCGACTTGGGGATGACCACGAACCAGAGCGACGACGACGCGAGCCATTCGGTGGTCGCCATGTCTCCGAAATACGTGGCATCCGGTGCGAGAGCTCGGGTCCTCTCGGTGCAGAGATCGACGAGCGCAGTCGTGGTGAACTCCGTTCCCGTCGCCGGCGGTTCCGTGGTCTCGATCGCCGAGGGGGTCGGGGTGGGCGTGGGTGAAGAGGTCCTCGATGCGGAGGGCGAAGGGCTCGACGCCGGCTCGGGGGCACACCCCGCGAGCAGGATGAGTACCGGGAGGAGGACGAGTGCAGGACGGACGCGCATATCTGGATCGTACTGCCGGGACTCGCGTACCTGTGACGAGCGCTCCGTGGAAGACCGTTCCCCCTTATCACCGGCTCATCACCTCGGCCACCCCCTTCCATCCTCCCCCGATCCGGGAGATCGTCGAGTCGTCCCCGAACGGCGGACGACTCTCCAGGAAAGGACGGACGATGACTCTCAGCGGCAGCCGCGTGGCATTCCTCGCGACAGACGGATTCGAAGACAGTGAGCTCACGAGTCCCTGGGATGCCGTGACGGCAGAAGGCGCGAGCGCGACCTTGATCGCTCCGGACGGCGCTGCCATCACCGGCAAGAACGGCCATGAGCAAGCCGTCGATCTGCGCGCAACCGAGACCAGTGCGGACGATTTCGACGCGCTGGTACTCCCCGGCGGCGTTGTCAACGCCGATCACTTGCGCATGGACAAGGCTTCGATCGACCTGGCACGAGCATTCTTCGAGCAGCACAAGCCGGTAGGCGTGATCTGCCACGGTGCGTGGATCCTGATCGAAGCCGGTGTCGTCGACGGACGCACGCTCACCAGCTATCCGAGCCTGACCACCGATCTGCGCAACGCCGGAGCGACGTGGGTGGATGAGGAGGTGGTGGTCGATGAGGGCCTCGTCTCCAGCCGCACTCCCGATGACCTGCCGGCCTTCAACGCGAAGCTCGTCGAGGAGATCGGCGAAGGGAAGCACGCCGGACAGACCGCCTGACGGTCAGGCTCAGGCTCAGGCACGGTGCCTCTCAGGCTCGCGCACGGTGCCGACGCACGGCCGCACGGTTCGCACAGCGCACGGAGCAGAAGCGCTGACGACCGTTGCGGGTCACGTCCGCGACGACGTTCGTACACGGCATGGCCTGGCATCGGCCGAGCCGGCTCATTCCCCGTGTGACCAGGTGCAGCGACGTGCCGAGGCTGATGATCGCCCGGAGCACGTAGGGCAGGGACGGGACGTCGTCGCGGTAGTGCAGGTGCCACCCCTCGCCGTCGTGGTTCGTCAATCTCGGATAGGCGGCTGCGGCGGCGAGTTGTGCGTTGAGCAGCACCGCCCGCGCGTCGGGGTCGGGTTCATCCACGATCGCCAGCCAGTCGTCGATGACGGCTCTGACCTTCTCGTGGTCGTCGGCGGCGGGCGGGAACGTCTGCGTCATCCCGAGCTCCAGAGTGCGCTCCTCGATCCCTGCGCGGGTCTCCGGCCAGTCGTTGGCCAGCGACGCGGCGAGCAGCACCGCGTACTCGCCGTAAGGGTTGAGATGCATAAGACCATTACATCACGCTGGAAGCATGACCTCACTGAACACGCTTCCGATCCCCCGCGTCCGTCCCGCCGCCGAGGCGCACGAGCATGCCTGGCTCGTGGAGTCCCGGCATCCGACGAGCGAGGGCGTCGTGCTGTACGTGCGGTGCACCGCCTGTGAGACGCACCGGGTCGACGTGCAGGCGCATTCGCAGACGCCTCCGGCAGCGCTGAGCGGCGAACTGGGCGGCGTCACGCCGTCAGTTCGATGAGCGTGCGCGTCGTCCGCAGGTTACGCGCCGTTCCAGCCACTCCGAGCGCGCGATCGAGCACCGTCTTGGTGAGCTTCGTGGAGTGCACGCCGCCCGCACCGTAATCGATCCACAGGTCGTCGCCGATCAGCGCGATCCGCTCGGTGTCGCGGAGACGCTGCTGCAACGCCTCGATCGCGTCGCCCGAGGGCGCACCCTCCAGGAACATCGCGTGCACGGACTTCACGTCGCCTTCGGGAAACGGCTGGGCGGATTCCGAGGAGACCAGCTGCGCATGAGTGCGGTGGATGACCGGGGTGTCGACGCCGAACTCATCGTGGATGGCCATGCGGACGGCCGCACACGTGGCAGCCGGATGCTCCGGTGTTTCGCAGATGATGTTGCCGCTCGCGATGTAGGTGGAGACGTCGTTCAGCTCGGTCTCTGCCGTGAGCAGCTCGCGGAGGCGCGACATCGGCACCCTGTTGCGGCCGCTGACGTTGACCGCCCGCAGGAGCAGGACGCTGCGGCTCACGCGTCGGCGCTCTCGACCAGCTCCGCCCCCGCGTGGACGAGTTCGGCGAGTGCGGCATCACTGGTCTCCGCGGCGACACCGGCGACGAGGTCGGTGAGGATGCGGACCCGCACGCCGTGCGCGATGGCGTCGAGGGCGCTCGCCCTGACGCAGTGATCTGTCGCGAGGCCCACCACGTCGGCGCTGAGCACACCTGCTGCGGTCAGGATGGCGCCGACCGTCTCCCCGGCCTCTGTCTGCCCCTCGAACATCGAATACGCCGGCCTCCCCTGCCCTTTGAGGACGTGGTGCGTCACGGCATCGGTCGCGAGCAGCGGGTCGTACGCCGCCCCCGTGGTCCCCGCGACGCAATGCACAGGCCAGGAGTCGACGTAGTCGGGGCCGTCGGCGAAATGTCCGCCGTTGTCGCCGTCGGCATCGTGCCAATCCCTCGAGGCGATGATCACCGCGTAGTCGCCCGTGTGGGCGGCGAGGAATGCCGTGACGGCTGCGGCCACCGCATCGCCGCCCGCGACGGCGAGGGCGCCGTCTTCGGTGAAGTCATTCTGCACATCGACGATGAGAAGCGCTCTGCTCATGCTTCGAGGGTACGCGGTGCGGAACGGGAAAGGCCCCGTGATGTTCTTCGCATCACGGGGCCTTCGGAGCCGCTTGTCAGAATCGAACTGACGACCTTTTCATTACGAGTGAAATGCTCTGCCGACTGAGCTAAAGCGGCGTGCGACGCGTGAGCGGCGCGATCACCGATATTACCCTGTCTCGCGCTCACTCGCGAATCGAGGCCGCGATCACTCGCAGCGGAGACCGTCTTCCGGCACGACGTCGTCGAGCAGGAACGCCTCGACCGCATCATCGACGCAGGCGTTGCCCTTGTTGTAGCCGGTGTGGCCCTCGCCGACGCGCGTGATGAGGATGCCTTCTTCGAGCTGCTTCGCGAGCGACTCCGACCACTCGTAGGGGGTGGCCGGGTCGTTCGTGGTGCCGATCACGAGGATGGGACCGGCGCCTTCGGCCTTGATCTCACCCCGCGTGCCCGTGGGCGGGTAGGGCCAGACCGCGCAGGAGTCGGGGCCCGTCCAGTACGGCGCGATCGTCGGGGCGCCCTCGGCGATCTTCGCGTTCGTCGCCGCTTCCGCGGCCGGGTCGTCTTCCACCGGGTAGTCCATGCAGTTGTAGGCACGGAACGCCTCGGCGGAGTTGTCGGTGTAGGTGCCGTTCTCTCGGCCGTTGTAGAAGTCGGCGAGGAACAGTGCCGAGGTCGGGTCACCCTGAAGAGCCTCGTCGAGCGCCTGCGTGAGGTAGCCCCAGCTGTCCTGCGAGTAGAGCGCGGCGATGATGGCCGTCATCAGCGAGTCGGCGCCCAGCATGCGGCCGTCTCCGCTTTTCAGAGGCGTGCTGTCGACGCTCGCCAGCAGTGCGCCCAGATCGGCCATCGCCTCATCCACGGTGCCGTTGAACGGGCATTCCCCGGAATCGAGGCAGTCCTGCATGTAGGCGCGCAACGCGGATTCGAACCCGAGTGCCTGGGTCGCCCCGACCTCGAGCCCGGGGACGGCCGGATCGATGGCGCCGTCGAGCACCAGGCGGCCTGCCTTCTCGGGGTACAGCTTCGCGTAGGTCGCACCGAGGAACGTGCCGTACGAGTAGCCGAGGTAGTTCAGCTGCTTGTCGCCCAGCACCGCCCGGATCAGATCCATGTCCCGGGCGGCGTTGACGGTCGTGATGTAGGGCAGGATGCCGTTGCTGTTCGCATCACACGCCTCGGCGAAGGCCTTGTGGGAGTCGAGCAGCTCGGCCTCCCACTCGGCCGTCCCACGGGCAGCGGAAGGAATGCCGTAGAGGTAGTCATCCATCTGCGTGGCGTCGTAGCACTTCACCGCGGTCGAGTCACCGACTCCGCGCGGATCGAAGCCGATCACATCGAAGTTCTCGATGAGGTCGGCTCCGACCGCGAAGTCGAGGCTGTTGAGGATCAGGTCGACGCCGCTGGCCCCGGGGCCGCCCGGATTCGTCAGCAGCGAACCGACGGGAGTGCCCTCGGCACGGTGCCGGACCACCGAGAGGGTGATCTCACCCTTGCCCGGGTCCTCCCAGTCGAGAGGGGCCGTCACGTCGGTGCAGTCGAAGCCGACGCCGCACTCGGTCCAGGTGAGATCCTGCGAGTAGAAGGGCAGCAGATCCTCCGCGACACCCTCGGTGTCGGGTTCGCTGGACGTCGCCGGCCGCGAGGACTGTTCGGGAATCATCGCGTACAGGCACCCCGAGAGTGCGACGGATGCGGCTGCGAGCCCTGCGATGATCGCGGCGGCTCGACGCCAGCGGGAAGTCGATCGATTGTTCACGGTTTCCTCCCGCTCGTGATCGTCACGAGCAAGCTTTCCAGGGCGAGCAGAGGAGCGACATTGCGCTCCAACGACTGCCGCGTCTCGGCAAGGTGGTCAAGTACGACAAGAGTACGGGTCTCGGACCAGGCGGAAGCGAGGTCGGACAGCTCGGTGCGCAACTCGCTGTTGATGAGGTCGTCGCCCTGTCCGAACTGCACCATCACGACATCGCGGAACAGCGACTGCAGATCGGTGAGAACACGGTCGATCCCGTCGCGGAGGCTCCGCGTGGCCCGCTTCTTCTGATCGTCTTCGAGTGCGGAGAGCTGCGTGCGCAGCGCCGGCGGCACCGCCTGCCCCTCGGCGATGCCGATGGTACGCAGCAGCGAAGCGCGCTCCTGAGCGTCGCGTTCGGCCGTGAGCGCCTTCGCATCCTCCGTCGCCGCCTGGATGATGCGCCCGGCGACCTCGACGGCATCGCCGACTCCCCTGACGCCGAGGACGGAGCGGAGGGTCTCGTCTCGCCGACGCCGAGCCGCATCGTCGGTGGCCAGTCGCTGAGCCATGCCGATGTGGCGCTGGGCGTGCCGTGCCGCCTGCTCTGCGACGCCCGCATCGACGCCCGTGCGAAGACCGATAAGCCGGGCGACATCGGCGACATCGGGTTCCCGCAACCGCAACGACCGCACGCGCGATCGGATCGTGGGGAGCAGATCGGCCTCGCTCGGCGCGCACAGGATCCACACCGTCTGTTCCGGCGGCTCTTCGAGCGCCTTCAGGAGCACGTTGGAGGTGCGCTCCACCATACGGTCGGCGTCTTCGACCACGATGACCCGATAGCGCCCCGCAGAGGGCGCGAAGTACGAGCGTTCGACCAGACTGCGCGCTTCGGCGATCGTGATGATGACCTTGTCGGTACGCAGTGCCGTGACGTCGGGGTGAGTACCGGCGAGCACCTGCCGCATCGCATTCTCGTCGTCAGGTCGGTCGGCGATCAACGCCGCGGCGAACGCGTACGCGAGGGTGGAGCGCCCAGACCCCGGCGGGCCCGTGATCAACCAGGCGTGCGAGAGCGCGGAAGGATCGGATGCCGCGGCGCGGAGAGTGTCGACGGCGGCATCCTGCCCCCACACATCCGCCCAGGGAAAAGGGGCGGGAACGGTCTGGGGCATGCACTCAGCCTAATCGCGACCACCGACGCCCACCGCACGAGATCGTGGTCGAGCCGACCGGCGAGATCGGCTCAGTCGAGAAGGGCGTCGACTCCCGCACGGATCCGTTCCGCGATGATCTCCGGCGCGGAGGAGGCATCGACGACGAGGAACCGCTCCTCTTCTTCCTCCGCGAGTGTGACGAAGGCGTCGCGCACGCGTTCGTGGAACTCCGCCTTCTCGGCTTCGAGCCGGTCGAAGGGCTTGTCGGCGGAGTCCAGACGGGTGCGCGCCGCCGCAGGGTCGAGGTCGAGCAGGATCGTGAGGTCCGGAAGCGCGCCTTCCGCCGCCCAAAGCGACAGGTCTCGGATCTCGGCCGCGTCGAGCACGCGGCCGGCACCCTGATACGCCACGGACGAATCGAGGTAGCGGTCCTGCAGCACGATGTCGCCCCGCTCGAGCGCCGGTCGCACGACGGTGGCGACATGGTGAGCCCGATCCGCGGCGTACAGCAGTGCCTCCGCTCGGGGCGCGATGTCGCCCCGATGGTGCAGCACGATGTCTCGGATCAACTGTCCCACCTCGGAACCCCCGGGTTCACGCGTGCGGACGACCGTGCGTCCGGCGCCTTCGAGCCACTCGGCGAGCAGATTCGACTGCGTGGTCTTCCCCGAGCCGTCGCCGCCCTCGAACGTGATCCACACCCCGTGCCCTGAGGTCACGAGTCCGCCTTCTCCGCCGCCTTCGCTGCCGCATTGGCCGCACGCGTCGCCGCGGCCTTCTTGGCCGCGGCCGAACGAGCGGCGGACGCGGCAGCGGTGGTCTTCTTCGCTGCCGGCTTCTTCGCAGGGGCCTTCTTGGCGGCGGTCGTCTTGGCGGCTGGCTTGGCGGCGGTCTTCTTGGCTGCAGGCTTCTTGGCAGGAGCCTTCTTGGCCGCCCCGCGCTTGGGAGCCGGGCCCTTGGCACGCTTGTCGGCGAGCATCTGGACCGCAACCTCGAAAGTGATGTCGTCGACGGTCTGACCGCGCGGGATCGTCACGTTCGTCTCGCCATCGGTCACATACGCGCCGAAACGGCCGTCGCGGATGCGGATCGGCTTCCCGCTGACGGGGTCGGCCTCGAATTCGGCGAGCGCGCTGGAGGCCCGACGGCCTGCGCCGTACTTCGGCTGCGCGTAGATCTCGAGTGCCTGCTCGAGCGTCACGTCGAAGATCTGCGACTCGGACTCGAGCGAACGCGAGTCGGTGCCCTTCTTCAGGTACGGCCCGAACCTGCCGTTCTGCGCCGTGATCTCGTCGCCGGATTCCGGGTCGACGCCCACGATGCGGGGAAGGCTGAGCAGCTTCAGCGCGGTGTCGAGATCGATCTCGTCGACCGACATCGAGCGGAAGAGCGATGCAGTGCGGGGCTTCGGGGCAGCCTCTTTCTTCGCACCGCGCTTCGGCTTCGGAGCCTCGACGACCTCGCCCGTGGTCTCGTCGACCGCCGCGTCTTCCGACACGGGGTCGTTCTCCTGCACGTACGGCCCGAACCGGCCGTCCTTCACCACGATGATCTTGCCGTTCTCGGGGTTCTCCCCCAGCACGCGGTCGCCGGCGACGGGAGCGTCGATGAGCTCCTGAGCCTTCTCAGCGGTCAGCTCGTCGGGTGCGAGGTCTTCCGGCACGTTGACGATGCGCGGCTTGGCCTCGGGGTTCGCGGGGTCGGCCACCTCGAGATACGGGCCGTACTTGCCGAAGCGAAGCGTGGCCGTGTCGGTGATGCGCGTGGAGTTCAGTGCACGAGCGTCGATCTCTCCGAGGTTGTCGACGACCTGGCGCAGACCCACGTGGTTGTCGGATCCGAAGTAGAAGGACTTGAGCCACTCGACCCGGTTCTGCTCGCCGCGGGCGATCGTGTCGAGGTCGTCTTCGAGCGCAGCCGTGAAGTCGTAGTCGACGAGTTCGGCGAAGTGCTCTTCGAGCAGGCGCACGACACTGAACGCGAGCCAGGTCGGCACGAGGGCCTGCCCACGTTTGACCGCGTACCCACGATCGAGGATCGTCTCGGGGATCGAGGCGAACGTCGAGGGGCGACCGATGCCCTTCTCCTCGAGCACCTTCACGAGCGAAGCCTCGGTGTATCGCGGCTTCGGGGTGGTGCGGTGCCCCTTGGCCTCCGCATCCGACACCGCGAGCTGATCGCCGACCGCGACAGCGGGGAGCGACTGGTTCTCCGCGGCGTCCGCGTCGCCGCGCTTCTCATCGCGACCCTCTTCGTAGGCCTCCAGGAAGCCCTTGAAGGTGTACACGGTCCCGGAGGCCGTGAACTCGGCCTTCTTGCCCGCGGCGTCGACGGCGATCGTGACCGTGGTGGTCTCGTACTTGGCATCGGCCATCTGGCTGGCGACGGTGCGCTTCCAGATGAGGTCGTAGAGGCGCTGCTCGTCGCGGTCGAGTTCCGACGACAGCGAGGCCGGCGTGCGGAAGTTGTCACCGGACGGACGGATGGCCTCGTGGGCCTCCTGCGCGTTCTTGCTCTTGGACTTGTACACCCGGGGCTTCAGCGGTACCGCGGCGTCGCCGTAGAGGGCCACCGCCTGGCTCCGCGCCGCCTGCACCGCCTGGGTGCTCAGCGACGTGGAGTCGGTACGCATATAAGTGATGTAGCCCTTCTCGTACAGGCGCTGGGCGACACCCATCGCCTGCTTCGCGCCCATCGAGAGCTTGCGCCCGGCTTCCTGCTGCATCGTGGATGTCGTGAAGGGAGCGTAGGGGCTGCGGGTGCCGGGCTTCGCCTCGACCTTGGTGACGGTGCCGGCGCCCACGGCGTCGACGGCCTTCGCCAGGGCAGACGCTGCGGCCTCATCGAGGATGACGACGGCCTTCTTGAGCTTGCCGTCGTCATCGAAGTCGCTACCGCGAGCGAGCTGGCCACCGTCGACGCGCACCAGACGGATCTTGAACGAGGTGCCGGTCGCGGCAGCCGCCGCATCGACGTCCCAGTACTCGGCGGAGGTGAACGCCATGCGCTCGCGCTCCCGGTCGACGATCAGGCGGGTCGCAGCGGACTGCACGCGTCCGGCCGAGATGCCTGTCTTCACCTTGTACCAGAGCACGGGCGAGACGTCCCAGCCGTACAGACGGTCGAGGATGCGTCGGGTCTCCTGTGCATCGACGAGGTCGTGGTCGAGTTCGCGTGTGTTGCCGACTGCGGCCTGGATCGCATCCTTGGTGATCTCGTGGAACACCATCCGCTTCACGGGCACCTTGGGCTTGAGGGTCTCGAGCAGATGCCAGGCGATCGCCTCGCCCTCGCGGTCCTCATCAGTGGCGAGCAGGAGTTCGTCGGCGCTTTTCAGCGCGCGCTTGAGTTCGGCGACCGTCTTGGTCTTCCGATCGGAGACGACGTAGTACGGGTCGAATCCGTTGTCGATGTCGATGGAGTACTTCCCGTAGGCCTGCTTGTCCGCAGCCGGGATGTCCTTCTTGTCAGCGAGGTCGCGGATGTGGCCGACGGAGCTGAGCACCTCGTAGCCGTCGCCGAGGTATCCCTGAATAGACCGCATCTTCGTCGGGGACTCGACGATGACGAGCTTCTTGCCTTCAGCCAAGGGTGCGTCCTTTCTTCGAAGCACACCATACACACCACTGTGCGGGGTCGTTCACAGTGAGCGAGGTCGCGCTGCCGTCGCTATCCCTCGGGTGGCCCGGCACGGGCTCGGGAGACGGCTGCGAGTCCAGCGTACGCCGCCTGCACCTCCACGGTCGCCACGAAGCCCCTGAGGACACAGTCGGTGAGCACGGCATCCGAGGCCCGCGCGACCCTCGCTCCGAGTTCACAGGGCTGCTCGTCGGTCGGCACGGCACCGCTCGCGGCGTCCGCGACGGCGAGCGCCGCGGCATCAGCGGCACCCGCCGCCCGCTGTGCCGTCACCGCAGCCCCGCCGACAGCGGCGAGGCCGAGGGACAGCGTCGCCGCGACGGCGAGAACTCCCGCCGCGAGCGCCGAACCTGCCATCAGAGTCCCCCGTCGAGCGCGCAACTCCTGGCACGAAGAGGCAGACGGAGCACCGATCCGACGGAAACGTCGAGCGACGCGCTGACGCAGACGAGGTCGCCCGAGAGCGAGGACGTCATCCCCGCTCCCGGGACTGCGGACTGCACCACGCGTTTCGCGGTGCCCTGTTCTTCGCCGCGTCCGAGCAGGCGCGCCGCGTCGGCAGAGGCATCCTGCAGCGCCACCTGGCGGGATGCCGTGCCGAGAGCTCCCGCGCCGAGCAGGAACACCAGCACCACCGCGGGAAGAGCGAGGGCCAACTCCGCCGAGACGGATCCGCGGTCGCCCGCGTGTCGCGGCGCCGGCGACACCTCGCCGACGCCACGGGCGTTCCGGGATCGTCTCGTGATCTTCATCACGACACCGTCAGCGCCCGGCGCACGAGATCGGTGAGAATGCCACGCACTTCGTCCGATCGCATGATGACGACGAGGAGTCCTGCGAAAGCCACAGCAGCCATCGTCGTGATCGCGTACTCGGCCGTGGCGGCTCCGGTGTCGTCGCCGAACAACGCCTCGGCGCGCCGTCGATCCAGCAGGGGAATGTTCTTCATCGTGTTCCTTCTTTCTGTGGGATGCAGGGCATCGGGGTGTACGGGTGTTCGGGAACGTCACAGCGGCATCGGCGCGGATACGAGGACGCTGAGCAGGAGCGGCACCACACCGAGAAGGAGGAAAGCCGGCAGCGTGCAGACCCCGAGCGGGAACAACAGGCGTGTCGAGAGCTTCGCGGCACGGAGCCGCCCCTGCACTCTGGCGGCGTGTCGGTCCTGGGCCGCGGATGCCCTGAGCAGCTCGACTGCCGGCACCCCCGCGGCGCGAGAGAGCTCGAGCACGGAGCGAACGCGTTCATCGCCGGTCTCCGAGGGGGACGCCTGCGAGACCAGCTGATGCGCACGATCGATCGAGGCCCCGCCCGACAGTGCGACCGCGACGAGCTCTGCGTGCATCCCGGGGGTGCCGGGCGCCGGTCGTGCCCGCCGCAGCAGGCGCGTCGTCCACAGATGCGCCGCGGCGACGAGGAGCAGGCCGACGGTGACGCAGGCGGCGCCGAGCACGTTCCCGAAGATCACTCCGATGGTGTCGAACCCGAGTGCGAACCCGAGGAGCACCCCGGCGAACGGCATCCACAGCAGCAGCCGTGCGGTTCCTGCGGGTTCGGCGAGTGCGATGCGCACATCGTCAGCCGCGGCCTCGGAGTCTCGCAGCGTCTCCGCGATCATGCGGAGAACCTCGGCGAGCGGCGCCCCCACCGTCGTCGCGATCTCCCAGGCGGCGGCGAGATCGATCCACGCCCCGCCCTCAGCCTCGATGGCCTCGAGAAGCGGCACGCCACGATCGAGGCGGTCGACGACAGCCCGCGCCTGCGGATCATCGGCCTCGGCCAGGTGGCGCCACGCGATGACCGGCGCAGCCCCCGCCTGCAGCAGCACGGCCAGCGTCTGCACCGAGGTCGCGGCATCCGTCGCGCCGGTCGACCCTCGTCGCCCCACACGGCCCCACCGCATCACCACGGCTGCACTTCCTCGACATCGAGACGATCCCCGACGATCACGAGACGCCCCGCCTGCCGGATGCGACGGGTGCCCCCGGGGGCGCGGTCGAGGTGGAGGACGATCGTGAACGCGCTGACCGCCTGCCGCGCGAGAGCGATCGCGTCCATCCCGGCGAGGGCGCCGAGGGCTTCGAGCCGCGCGGGGACGTCGCGGAGCCCGCTCGCGTGCAGAGTGCCCGCACCCCCGTCGTGACCGGTGTTGAGGGCGGTGAGCAGCTCCCGGACCTCTTCACCGCGGCACTCCCCGACCACCAGCCGATCGGGACGCATCCGCAGCGACTCGCGCACCAGTCGCGCCAGAGAGATGCCGCCCGCGCCCTCGAGGTTCGACTGCCGCGCTTCGAGGGCGACGTGATGCGGGTGACGCGGACGCAGCTCGGCGACGTCTTCGATCGTGACGATGCGCTCCGTCGACGACACCTCCGACAGCAGGGCCGACAGCAGCGTCGTCTTGCCCGTTCCGGTTCCCCCGGTGATGAGGATGTTCGCCCGCTCGGCCACCAGCCCGAGCAGCCAGGCATGCTGGCGCGCATCGAAGGCACCGAGAGCGGCGAGCGCGTCGAGATCCGCGACACGTACGCGGGGAATGCGTATCGAGAGGGCGGTTCCGGTGGTCGACACCGGTGCGAGGACCGCATGAACCCGGACGCCGGAATCGAGACGGACGTCGACGCAGGGCGCCTGGTCGTCGATATGGCGTCCCCCGAGACCGACCAGTGCGACGGCGAGGTCGCGGACCTCCCGCTCCGAAGCCCTCCACCCCGGTGCGGGCTCTGCTCCACTCCCGCGGTCGACGAACAGCCCGCTCGCCCCGTTCACGAACACATCGGTGACGGCATCGTCGAGGTGGGTGAGAAGCGGCCCGAACGCCGGATCCAGGCGACGGGTCTCGGGCGGGGCTTCCCCATCGGGCGCAGCCGAACGAACTCCCCTGGGCTGGATGACGAAGGAATCAGGCATGGACGCGACGCTATGCGCGGCCGTCGTGTGGGAAAGGCGTGAGGCGCGGGTCGGCTCAGCGCCTGTGAATAAGACCACTCATCCGCCCACGGTGCAGGCGACGCCTCCGGCGGAACCCGGCACGGCAGGGAGCGCTCCCAAAGGAATGGGCGGCATCTCACGGGGGGAATGAGATGCCGCCCACGACGAACCACGATTGGGGGAATCGGGCACGCCAAGGCCGGAATGAGAATTCGGCTGTCGTCGAGTGTACGCAAGGCGACCGTCCTGACAAAACCGGCCGCACTACCGACTTTCGGCAGTATGCGACAGGAGGCCGCGGAGATAGATTCGCGGTGACCTGGTCGCCACCCCCACGACCATGCTCGTAAGACCCGTATGCCGCAAAGGAGCGCCTGCCGATGAGCAGCCAGATCGATCATCTTCTCGACGAGACCCGGAAGTTCCCGCCGTCGGAGGACTTCGTCGCCCACACCATCTCCTCGCCCGAGCTGTACGAGCGTGCCGCCGCCGATCGCGAATCCTTCTGGGGTGAGCAGTCCCGAGAGCTGGTGCACTGGCACAAGCCGTTCACCCAGGTGCTCGACTGGAGCAACCCGCCCTTCGCGAAGTGGTTCGAGGACGGCGAGCTGAACGTCGCCTACAACTGCCTCGACCGTCATGTCGAAGCAGGCAACGGCGATCGCGTCGCCCTGCACTGGGAAGGCGAGCCGGGCGACTCCCGCCGCATCACGTACGCCGAGCTCACGGACGAGGTCAAGCGCGTCGCCAACGTGCTCGAAGGTCTCGGCATCGGCCAGGGCGACCGCGTCGCGATCTACCTGCCGATGATCCCCGAAGCGATCGCCTCGATGCTCGCGGTCGCTCGCCTGGGAGCGATCCACTCCGTCGTGTTCGGCGGCTTCAGCGCCGACAGCCTGCGTTCGCGCATCGACGACGCCGGCGCCAAGCTCGTCATCACCGCCGACGGCGGCTACCGCAAGGGCCGCGTCTCGGCGCTGAAGCCGGCCGTCGACCAGGCCCTCGCCGACCGCGGCGACGGTGAGCAGCAGACCGTCGAGCACGTCCTCGTCGTCCGCCGTGGCGAGAACGAGGTCGACTGGATCGACGGCCGCGACATCTGGTGGCACGACGCCGTCCCTGCCGCCTCCGCGGAGCACACGGCACAGGCGTTCCCCGCCGAGAATCCGCTCTTCATCCTCTATACCTCGGGCACGACGGGCAAGCCCAAGGGCATCCTGCACACCTCAGGCGGGTACCTGACCCAGGCGGCGTACTCGCACAAGTACGTCTTCGACCTGCACCCGGAGACCGATGTGTTCTGGTGCACGGCCGACATCGGCTGGATCACCGGACACAGCTACGTCACGTACGGCCCCCTCGCCAACGGCGCGACCCAGGTGCTCTACGAAGGCACACCGGATGCCCCGCACCCCGGCCGCTGGTGGGAGATCATCGAGAAGTACAAGGTGTCGATCTTCTACACCGCGCCGACCGCGATCCGCTCGTTCATGAAGATCGGCCGCAGCGTCCCCGCGAAGTTCGATCTGTCGTCGCTGCGACTGCTCGGCTCGGTGGGAGAGCCCATCAACCCCGAGGCATGGATGTGGTACCGCGAGGTCATCGGGGCGAACAAGACCCCGATCGTCGACACCTGGTGGCAGACCGAGACCGGCGCGATCATGGTGTCCGCTCTTCCGGGAGTCACCGAGACCAAGCCCGGTTCCGCGCAGGTGCCTCTGCCCGGGATCTCTATCGACGTCGTCGACGAGAGCGGCGTCGAGGTCGGCAACGGCAGCGGCGGCCTCCTCGTGATCACCGAACCCTGGCCCAGCATGCTGCGCGGCATCTGGGGCGACCCCGAGCGCTACCGGGAGACCTATTGGGAGAAGTTCGAAGACCAGGGCTACTACTTCGCCGGGGATGGCGCGCGCCTCGACGACGACGGCGACCTGTGGCTGCTGGGTCGCGTCGACGACGTCATGAACGTCTCCGGACATCGCCTGTCGACCGCGGAGATCGAATCGTCGTTGGTCGCGCACGAAGCGACGGCCGAGGCCGCCGTGGTCGGTGCCTCGGACGAGACGACCGGTCAGGCAGTGGTGGCCTTCGTCATCATCAAGGAGAGCTATCTCGCCGCGCACGAGCCTGCCGGCCTCGCCCAGCAGCTGCGCCTCTGGGTGGGAGAGCAGATCGGCGCGATCGCCCGCCCGCGCGATGTCTACATCGTGGGTGAGCTGCCGAAGACCCGCTCCGGGAAGATCATGCGGCGCCTGCTCCGCGACGTCGCCGAGGGCCGCGAGGTGGGTGACACGACGACCCTCGCCGACACCGCGGTGATGAGCATCATCTCGGCGCAGGTCAAGTAGAGCCACCCGGACGAGACAGAAAACGCGCCTCCCCCGACGGGGAGGCGCGTTTCTGGTTCACCGGCGGCTGGATGCCGCGCCGGGTGTCAGGCCAGCAGGAAGGCGACCTCGACCTCGACCGGGCTGCCGAGCGGAAGCTCGGCGACGCCGACGGCCGCGCGGGCGTGACGCCCGGCATCGCCGAAGATCTCACCGAGTACCTCGCTTGAGCCGTTGATGACGCCGGGCTGACCGGTGAAGCCCTCCGCCGAGGCGACGAAGCCGCCGACGCGGAGCACACCGACGATGCGATCGATCCCGCCGGCCGCATCCGCTGCCGCGGCGAGGGCGTTGAGCGCGCAGGTGCGGGCGTAGGACTTGGCGTCCTCGGCGGAGACCTCGCCGCCGACCTTGCCGACGGCCGGAAGCGCACCGTCGACGAACGGAAGCTGCCCGGAGGTGTAGACGAGACCGCCGTGCACGACCGCCGGGACGTAGGCGGCGACCGGGGCAGCGACGGCCGGGAGCTCGATGCCGAGTTCGGCAAGACGGGCGGAGACGCTCATGCCTGGCCTCCCTCGAACTGACGGGCGGCCTGTTCTGCGGCTGCGAGACCGGCGTTCGTCGACGCATCCGACGTCACGGGGCGCTTCAAGTAGGCGACGAGCCCGCCCTCGGGGCCCTGCACGACCTGGACGAGCTCCCAGCCCTGCTTGCCCCAGTTGTTGAGGATGGCTGCGGTGTTGTGGATCAGCAGCGGCGTGGTGAGGTACTCCCACGTGGTCATGGCACTCCTGTCGATCGGGGCACGACACCCGAGATCCGGGGCGGGCTCGTCAAAGGCGGTATTCAGGGAACTCCCCTACGATCAAGCGTATGCCCCAAAAGAATCGCACGGTGAGAGGCGTGCTCGGCGGTCTCGTCGGGCTCGTCGGCCTGAGCGCCGTCGCCGGTCTCCTCGTCACGGCCAGCGTCACTCCGGTCCTCGCGATGACCGGTCTCGCAGGCACCCAGGCCCTCACGCTCTTCGATCAGCTCCCCGAGAGCCTCGACCCGAGCACGCCGATGGAGCAGTCGACCATCTACGCGACCGCCCCCGACGGATCCCAGGTCGAACTCGCGTCGTTCTACGAGCAGAACCGTGTCCCCGTGACGTACGAACAGGTCTCCCCGAACCTGTACGACGCGATCCTCTCGAGTGAGGACAAGAACTTCTACAGCCACGGCGGCGTCAACATCGGCGCCACGGTGAAGGCTCTGGTGGACAACGTACGCGGCACGTCCAGCCGTGGTGCGTCGACCATCAGCCAGCAGTACGTGAAGAACGTCCTCATCCAGAAGTGCGAGCAGGAGGTCGACACCACGTCCGACACCTACTCTGAGGACCTCCAGCAGTGCTGGAAGGATGCGACCAACGCGACCGGGGCCAAGGGCATCGAGCGCAAGCTGCAGGAGATGCGCTACGCGATCCAGATCGAGAAGGACTTCTCGAAGAACGACATCCTGCTCGGCTACCTGAACATCGCCAACTTCGGTGGCACTGTGTACGGCATCGAGGCCGCCGCGAACTACTACTTCTCGACGACCGCGGCGAACCTCACGGTCGCGCAGTCGGCGACTCTCGCGGGCATCGTGCAGAACCCCAACACGTATCGCATCGACAAGGCCGAACAGGGCACGACCACCAACGCCGAGGGCGTCGCCCTGAACACTGCGGCGGACGGATACTCGCTCACGAAGGACCGCCGACACTACGTGCTCGGGCGCATGCTCACGGACGGCAAGATCACGCAGGCGCAGTACGACGAAGCCGATGCCTCGGAGATCGCCCCCGCACTGAACCCACCGACGCAGGGATGCGCCTCCGCAGGCACGAGCGCCTACTTCTGCCAGTACGTGAAGTCGATCGTGCTGAACGACGAGGCCTTCGGCAAGACCCAGCAGGAGCGGACGGATCTGCTCCGCCGCGGTGGCCTCAAGATCTACACGACGCTGGACTACCGCATCCAGAACCCTGCCGCCGAGAAGATGGCCGAGGTTGTTCCCGCCAACGCCGACAACCAGTACTTCGGGGCGGCCGGCGTCTCGGTCGAGGTCGGCACCGGCCGAATCCTCTCCATGACGCAGAACACGACCTTCACCGAGACTCCCACCGATGATCAGGCCTACTCCTCCCTGGTGTTCGCGGGCGATAAGAACCACGGGAACTCGGGTGGCTTCCAGGTCGGCTCGACCTACAAGCTCTTCACGCTGATCGACTGGCTCGAGAAGGGCCACTCCGTCAACGAGGTTCTCAACGGAAGCGTGCAGACGAACCTGAAGATCCCCGTCTGCGGAGCCAAGCAGAACGCCAACACCAAGGAGATCGGCAACTTCGGTGGCGGTGGCGGTGGAACCGGATCCGTGCTGAGCTTCACGAAGAACTCGCTCAACAGTGGTTACTTCGCGATGGCGTCGAAGCTCGATATCTGCGACATCAACAAGGTCGCCGACCGTATGGGTGTCACGCTGGCGAACGGCGACAAGGTCACCGACGAGAACGTGCCCTTCGACGTGCTCGGCCCGAAGAACATCTCCCCCCTCGCGATGGCGAACGCCTACGCGACCGTCGCGAGCGGTGGGAAGTACTGCACACCGCGCGCGATCGATCGCGTCGTCGGCCCCGACGGTCAGGACCGCGAACTGCCGGCATCGTCGTGCACCGACGGAGTGATCTCTCCCGAGGTCGCCGCGACGGCCGCCTTCGCGTTGCAGAGCGTCATGGGTGGCGGCGGCACCGGTTCCCGGGCGAACCCCAACGACGGCACGCCGCTGATCGGCAAGACCGGAACGCACGACACCTGGTCGACGATGATGATCGAGTCCAGCACCAAGGTCGCCACGGCGGTCTGGGCCGGCCGCTGGCAGGGCCAGGAGAACATCTACCGCAAGAGGGCCAACGGCTGGAACCTCAACGACATGCGTTACCCGGTGGCGCAGGCCGCGCAGGCCGCAGCGAACGCTGCGTACGGTGGAGACGCCTTCCCGAAGCCCGATGGCAAGCTCACCCGACAGCAGCTGACGACGGTTCCGAGTGTCGTGGGCAAGTCCGTCGAGGAAGCGACCGCGATCCTGACGGACGCCGGCTTCCAGGTCTCTGTCGGAGGAGCAGTGGACAGCGACCTCGCCGTCGGCCTGGTCGCCGGCCAGGATCCGACCGGGGAGGCGGCCACTGGCGCGACGGTGACCCTCACGACCAGCAACGGACAGGGCACGACCGTCCCGGCGAATCTCGTCGGGATGTCGAGAGCCCAAGCCTCTGCCGCGCTCGGTGCCGCAGGATTCACGAATATCGAATTCGACAACTCCTGCAATCCACCGACCTCCGTCGTCGGCGGATCCGACCCTGCGCCCGGCACCGCGGCCAGCAAGTCCACCGCCGTGCGTGTGACGTGCCAGTAGCGGCCCGTCGCGGCGCGCACCCGGCCCTCATCGCGCTCGGCGCGGTGGGGGCCGTGGGTGCCGGCGCCGCCATCTGGGGGATCGGGATCGAGCGGTACCTGTTCACCGTGCGCGAGGCCTCAACAGTGGCTCTCCCGCCCGGTGCCGCACCGCTGCGCATCCTGCACATCTCCGATGCGCACATGGCGCCGTGGCAGCATCGCAAGCAGGACTGGCTCGCCTCCCTCGCCGAGCTGAAGCCCGACCTCATCGTGAACACCGGGGACAATCTCGGCCACGAGAACGGACTCGACGGCATCCGGCGCGCTTTCGCTCCGTTCGCCGGCATCCCCGGCGTGTTCGTGCACGGCTCGAACGACGTCGCCGCGCCGTCTCCGCGGAACCCTTTCCGCTACTTCCTCGGACCGTCCAAGAAGCACCACAGGCCGGAGCTTCTCGACACGGACGCGATGGATCGGTACTTCGCGGACGAGCTGGGCTGGACCGAGCTCAACAACTCTGCGGCGCGGCTGAACATCGCGGGCAGCGACGTCGATCTCTTCGGTGTCGACGACGCTCACCGCGATTGGGACCGTCTGGATGAGCTTCCCGATGCCATCGCGGCTCTCGGTGCCCGCGACGCAGCGACGCCCGTCCTCGGCGTCACGCACGCGCCGTATCAGCGGGTGCTCAACAGCTTCATCGATCTCGGTGCCGATGCGATCCTCGGTGGCCACACGCACGGCGGTCAGGTGTGCATTCCCGGGTACGGGGCTCTCGTGGCGAACTGCGACATCCCGCTCAAGCAGGCCAAGGGGCTCAGCACCTGGTCGCACGGCGGCCGCACTGTGCCGCTCAACGTCAGCGCGGGGTGTGGACACTCCATCTACGCGCCGGTCCGGTTCGCCTGCCGCCCCGAGGCGACGCTGCTCACTCTGACCGCACAGGTGTGATCCGGCCTCGATTCGGCGCAGGGAACATTTCCCTGTAGACTCGGAGGGTTGCAAACGGGGTGTGGCGCAGCTTGGTAGCGCGCTTCGTTCGGGACGAAGAGGTCGCAGGTTCAAATCCTGTCACCCCGACCAGTAACACCGGAAGGCCGCCCTCAGGGGCGGCCTTCTCTGTACCGGGACCGTGCACGAAAGGGAACGCATGAACTCTCTGCTCCCGCCGCCGCGCCGTTTCACCCGGGCCTGGGCGATCGCCCTCGGTGTCCCCTTCCTGATCGGCCTCGCCGCTCTCACCCTCACGCCGTCGAAGGTCGAGGAGTCGATGCCGAATCTGCTCGACCTCGTGCTCGCCACAGCTCACCGTCTCGGCTGGGAGTGGCTCGACTTCACCCGGCTCGAGATCATCGCGAACGTGCTCGTCTTCGTGCCGGTCGGCATCCTCGCCTTCCTACTCCTCCCCCGTCGTATCTGGTTCCTCGCTGTGCTGGTGGGGCCGCTGCTGTCAGCGATGATCGAGATCGCCCAACGTGTGGCTCTCCCCCACCGCGCGGCCACCGTGAACGATGTCGTCGCCAACTCGACGGGCGCCATCATCGGCGTCGCCGTCGCGGTCGCCTTCACCCTGCTGATCGCCCCGAGAGCCTCCCAGCGTCCACCTTCTAGGCTGGAGACATCATGACCGCGCCCACACTCGTCGCCTTCGATCTCGATGACACGCTCGCCCCCTCCAAGGGCCTGATCGACCCGCGGATCGCCGCGCTGCTCCGCACTCTGCTGCGCACCGTCGACGTCGCCATCATCTCCGGAGGAAACGAGGCGCAGTTCCGCTCGCAGGTGATCGCACAGATCGGAGACGCTGACCCCTCCGATCTCGCCCGGCTGCACCTCCTGCCCACCTGCGGCACCCGCTACCTCCGCCACGACGGCACGGACTTCGCCCCGGTCTACGCCCACGATCTCAGCGAGGCCGACAAGCAGGCGGCCCTCACGGCTCTGCGCGAAGAGGCCGAGCGCCTCGGACTGTGGGAGGCCAAGCCGTGGGGCGACATCCTCGAGGACCGCGGATCGCAGATCACCTTCTCGGCGCTCGGTCAGCGTGCGCCGCGCGAGGCGAAGCACGACTGGGACCCGACGGGCGCCAAGCGGGCTGCGCTGCGGGATGCGGTCGCCGCACGCCTTCCCGGTCTCGAGGTGCGCTCGGGCGGTTCGACCTCGATCGACATCACCCAAGCCGGTATCGACAAGGCCTTCGGAATGCGGCAACTCGCCGCGCACACCGGCATCGCCCTCACCGAGATGCTGTTCTACGGCGACCGGCTCGATGAGGGGGGCAACGACTACCCCGTGCTCGCGATCGGTGTTCCCGCCATCGCCGTCGACGGCTGGGAAGACACCGCAGACAAGCTCGACGCGCTTCTGCTGACGCTCTGACCTTCGCGGTGTCGCGCTGCGCGACCCTCCGCGAGAGTCCTAGCATGGCGTCATGGATGCCCTGCTGATCGTCATCGTCGTCGCCGCGGCCACCAGCGCCGTCTGCTGGGTGCTCTCCCTGATCACCCGCGACACCTCCTGGGTCGACCGCGCGTGGTCGATCGTGCCGGTGGCCTACGTCTGGATCTTCGTCGCCGGCGCTTTCGTGAACGGTGACGGGTCGGCGCGTGTGGTCGTGATGGGTGTGCTCGCCACCGCGTGGGGCGCACGCCTGACCTTCAACTTCGCCCGCAAGGGCGGCTACACCGGGATGGAGGACTACCGCTGGGCCATCCTGCGTGGGCGGATGCGGCCCTGGCAGTTCCAGATCTTCAACGCGCTGTTCATCATCTGCTATCAGATGGCACTGCTCGTGCTCATCACGCTGCCGACGCTGGTCGCCGCACAGCACCCTTCGGCCCTCACCGGGTGGGACGCGCTGTTCATCGCCGCATTCGTCGCCTTCCTCGTCGGAGAGACGATCGCCGATCAGCAGCAGTGGGTGTTCCATCAGCGGAAGAAGCAGGCGGGTGGCACGCTCGCACCGGGATTCGCCACGACGGGCCTCTTCCGATACAGCCGGCACCCGAACTTCTTCTTCGAGCAGGCGCAGTGGTGGGCCTTCTACGCGATCGGAGCGACGGCTGCGGTCACCGGCGGAGCCGGCGTCATCGGCGGGGTGCTGAATCCGACGATCATCGGTCCGGCTCTGCTGACCGTGCTCTTCATCGGCTCGACGATCTTCACCGAGTCGATCACCGCGTCGAAGTATCCGGCGTACGCCCAGTACCGCAAGACCACGTCGATGCTGGTGCCGTGGCCCCCACGCACCAGGGCGGTGGCCACGCAGTCCTGAGACGACGTGGCCACCTCCCGGTCAGATCCGGACGAGCAGGGCTCAGTGCACGCGGGCTTCCGCGGCGGCGCGGGCCACGGGAACCAAGCGGGTCAACTGGGTCACGTGCGCGGGCTCGAGCTCGGCGAGCGAGGCGACACCCAGCAGGCGCATCGTGCGTTCGATCTCGCTGCGCAGGATCGCGATCGTGCGGTCGACACCCTGACGTCCGCCCGCCATCAGACCGTAGAGGTACGCCCGTCCGATCAGCGTGAAGTCCGCTCCGAGCGCCACCGCGGCGACGATGTCCGCACCGTTCATGATGCCGGTGTCGATCATCACCGTGAAGTCGTCGCCCACGGCCTTGCGCACCTCGGGAAGCAGGTGGAACGGGATCGGTGCACGGTCGAGCTGGCGGCCACCGTGGTTCGAGAGGACGATCCCGTCGACTCCGGCATCGCGCAGACGCACCGAGTCCTCGACGTTCTGCACGCCCTTGATCACGATCTTGCCTGGCCAGATGTCGCGGATGACGGCGAGATCGTCATAGCTGATTGTGGGGTCCATCGCGGCGTCGAGCAGCTCGCCCACGGTCCCTCCGGTCGTGCTGAGCGAGGCGAACTCGAGCTTCGGGGTGGTGAGGAAGTCATACCACCACCATGGGCGCGGGATCGCGTTGATGATCGTGCCGAGGGTCAGCTGCGGCGGGATGCTGAACCCGTTGCGCTTATCGCGCAGACGCGCTCCCGCGACCGGGGTGTCCACCGTGAACTGCAGGGTGTCGAACCCCGAGGCAGCGGCGCGACGGGTGAGCTCGTAGGAGATCTCACGGTCGCGCATGACGTAGAGCTGGAACCAGTTGCGTCCGTGCGGGTTGGCGGCCTTCACGCCCTCGATCGAAGTGGTGCCGAGGGTCGAGAGCGTGAACGGGATCCCGGCGGCGGCCGCGGCGCCCGCGCCCGCCGTCTCCCCCTCGGTCTGCATCAGACGGGTGAACCCGGTCGGGGCGATTCCGAACGGCAGAGCGGACGGACCGCCGAGGATCTCGACGCTGGTGTCGACGGTCGGCGCCGGTCGCAGGATCCCGGGGTGGAACTCCACGTCCTGGAACGCCTGACGTGCGCGCGTGAGCGACAGCTCGCCCTCGGCGGCGCCGTCGGTGTAGTCGAACGCGGCCTTCGGCGTGCGGCGCTTGGCGATCAGGCGAAGATCATCGATCGTGAGAGCACCCTCCAACCGTCGCTTGCGACCGTCGAGTTCGGGCTTCTTGAACTTCATCAGCTCGAGGAGCTCGACGGGGTTGGGGAATTGGCGCTGCACCATGATGTGCCTCTCAGATCTGGGGGTGGATCTCACGGGTCAGGCCCGCGGACGTGTAGTAGCCGGTGATGTGCGTGTGGACCAGGGAACGCGCTGTCTCGACGTCGGCGGCATCGATCGCCGCGACGAGTGCGTGGTGCTCGGCGCGAAGCCGCGTCGCCATCGCCCCCCAATCGGCGATCGCGGAGACGCCCGCCTGCACGTAGGACTCGATCGAGGAACGAAGACCCGCCATCATCGCGGCGATGACCGTGTTTCCGCTGGCCTCGGCGAGCGAGAGGTGCAGCTGCGCGTCGAGGGCGAGGAACTCCGACGGGGCGAGGCCCGGGGCGTCCATCGCGGCGAGCAGTTCATGGGCGCGGTCCGTGTCGCGCTCGGGGGCGCCTGCCATCGCGGCGACGACCGCGTCTTCGAGCACCAGACGCGTGCGCACGACGTCGTCGAGCGGGAAGCCTTGCGCCGCCACCTGGAGCCGCAGCAGCGCTGACATGCCACCGGTGGGCGTGGCGATGACGATGGCGCCCGATTGCGGGCCCGAGCCGGTGGCCGTGCGGATGAGCCCCATCACTTCGAGCACCCGGAACGCCTCGCGGACGCTCGAGCGTCCGACGCCGAGCTCGGATGCCAGATCACGCTCGGACGGGAGACGATCACCCGGACCGAGACGTCCGTCGAGGAGGTCGCGTTCGATGTGCTCGAGCACGAGTCGCCATGCGCGCGCCGGCTGGTCGGTCATCGAACCTCCTGTGGTCAGACCACAGAGTATCGCGTGTGGTCAGACCACGCAAACAGGCACGCTCGATCCCCGCCCCGCGTGCGCACCTCAGGAAGAAGACGACGACGTGCGTCGCAGACGGCTCACCGCGGCACGGGGCCGACTGTCTTCCTGGATTGTGCACGGCTGCGCGACGGCAGCGGCCGACGGGCGCCTCGACGGATCGGGCCGGCCTCAGCCCAGGCGACCACCGGACTCTTCGAGGTAACAGGTACCGCAGAGCGACTCATAGGTGGTCAGCTCCGGCGAGGCCGATCCGGTCGCGCCCTCGTCGATAGCGACCTGGTCGCCGTCGAACACGAACCGTCCACCGACGACGCGACCGTTGAACACGGCCTTCCGCCCACAGCGGCAGATCGTCTTGAGTTCCTCCAGCGAGTGCGCAATCGCGAGCAGTCGCGCGGATCCGGGGAAGGCATGAGTGAGGAAGTCGTTGCGGATGCCGTAGGCGATGACCGGGATTCCGTCGACCACCGCGATGCGGAAGAGATCATCGACCTGGGTCGGCGTGAGGAACTGCGCCTCGTCGATCAGCAGGCAGGCGACGTCGCTCGGCCCTTCCGGCAGCAGCTCGTCGTCCGACGCATGCTGCATGCGCCCGCGATGTGCGGCGAAGATCGCACGCGCGTCGTCATCGGGATCGATCAGGAAGTCGACCCGACGGGTGACGCCGAGTCGACTCTCGATCTCGGATGCCCCCTTGGTGTCGATCGCCGGCTTCGCGAGAAGCACGTGCTGCCCGCGCTCCTCGTAGTTGTAGGCGGCCTGCAGCAGGGCGGTCGATTTTCCGGAGTTCATCGCGCCGTAGCGGAAGTAGAGCTTCGCCACGGTGCGACCTCAGACGTTGATGCCGAGTGCGGCTGCGGTCGCTGCGGTCGACTTCTCGGCGAGCTCCGGATTCTCGTTCAGCTTCTCACCGAACGTGGGGATCAGCGCGCGCAGCTCGGGCTCCCAACCCGGGTACTCCGCGGGGAAGCACTTCTTGAGCAGATCGAGCATGATCGGCACGGCGGTCGAGGCGCCCGGAGAAGCACCGAGCAGACCCGCGATCGACCCGTCGGCCGCCGCGACGACCTCGGTGCCGAACTGCAGGATGCCACCCTTCTTCGGGTCCTTCTTCATGACCTGGGCGCGCTGGCCGGCGTCGATGAGCGTCCAGTCCTCGTCCTTCGCAGTCGGCATGAACGTACGCAGGCTGTCGACCTTCTTGGCGTGGTTCTTCAGCAGCTCGCTGATGAGATACGTGATGAGATCGGGGTTCTTCACCGCCACCTGCAGCATCGGCAGCAGGTTGTGCGCGCGCACCTGCGAGACGATGTCGAGCATCGACCCGTTCTTCAGGAACTTCGGGCTGAAGGTCGCGAACGGCCCGAACATGAGTGAGGCCTCGCCGTCGACGACACGCGTGTCGAGGTGCGGGACCGACATGGGCGGAGCACCCACCGACGCCTGCGAGTACACCTTCGCCTTGTGCTGGGCGACGATCGTCGGGTTGGTGGTCTTGAGGAACTGGCCGCCGATCGGGAAGACGCCGTAGCCCTTGATCTCCGGGATGCCGGAATTCTGCAGCAGCTTGAGAGCCCAGCCGCCGGCCCCGACGAACACGAAGCGCGCCTTGACCTCGCTCGGGGTGTGACCGATGCTGTTGCGGTACTTGACCAGCCAGGTACCGTCCTTCTGCTTCTTCAGACTGCGCACCTCGTGGTTGGTGCGCAGCGTGACGCCGGAGTCGGTCAGGTGGTCGAACAGCTGGTGCGTGAGGGCGCCGAAATCGACGTCGGTGCCCGCGGGAACGCGGGTCGCGGCGAACGGCTCGCCCTTCACCCGCTGCTGCATGAGGAGCGGCGCCCACTTGTTGATGACGCGGGAATCCTCGCTGTACTCGATGCCCGCGAACAGCGGTTGCTTCTTGAGTACCTCGTACCGGTTCTTGAGGTACGCGACATCCTTCTCACCGCGCACGAACGTCATGTGCGGCGTCGCGTTGATGAAGGTCGACGGCGCATCGAGCACGCCCTTCTCCACCAGCGACGACCAGAACTGCCGGCTCTGCTGGAACTGCTCGTTGATCGAGACCGCCTTGGCGGGGTCGAGCGGGGCATCACCCTGCTGCGGCATGTAGTTCAGCTCGCACAGTGCGGCGTGCCCCGTGCCGGCGTTGTTCCACGGGTTCGAGCTCTCCTGAGCCACCTCGGAGAGTCGCTCGAAGGCGACGATCTTCCACTCCGGCTGCAGCTCGTGCAGGAGAGTACCCAGGGTGGCGCTCATGATGCCACCGCCGATCAGGACGACATCGACGTTTTCAGTCACCGAACCAGTCTAGTTCGCGGGCACGCCACCGCCGACCATGCGGCACGGCCCGGTCAGACCGCTTCCACATCGCGGGGATACCGTCAGGCTATGACCGCCAGGCGCTCTGCCAGGATCTCGGCGATCTGCACGGCGTTCAGCGCCGCCCCCTTGCGCAGGTTGTCGTTGCTGAGGAACAGCACGAGCCCCTTGCCCTCGGGGGCGGACTGGTCGGCGCGGATGCGACCGACGAAGCTCGGGTCCTTCCCCGCGGCCTGCAACGGGGTGGGAACCTCGTCGAGCACGACACCCGGAGCGACGCTCAGCACCTCGCGCGCACGCTCGGGCGTGATGTCGCCGGCGAACTCGACGTTGATCGACAGCGAGTGCCCGGTGAAGACCGGCACCCGCACGCATGTGCCCGCGACACGGAGGTCCGGGAGTTCGAGGATCTTGCGGCTCTCGTTGCGGAGCTTCTTCTCCTCGTCGGTCTCGTTGTCGCCGTCGTCGACGAGGTTGCCGGCGAACGGGATCACGTCGAACGCGATCGGCGCGATGTACTTCTCGGGCTCGGGGAAGTCGACCGCCGACCCGTCGTGCACGAGGCGGAGGGTGTCGCCCTGTGCGAGCACGCCCTCGACCTGGCCGAGGAGCTCCTGGGCACCGGCGAGGCCGGAGCCGGAGACAGCCTGGTAGGTCGACACGATCAGACGCTCGAGACCGGCCTCGGCGTGCAGGGCCTTCAGCACCGGCATCGCGGCCATCGTGGTGCAGTTCGGGTTCGCGATGATGCCCTTGGGGCGCTCGTCGATCGCGTGCGGGTTGACCTCGCTGACCACGAGCGGGACCTCAGGGTCCATGCGCCAGGCGCTGGAGTTGTCGACGACCACGGCGCCGGCGGCGGCGAAGCGCGGCGCATAAGCGCGGCTCGCGGTGGCTCCGGCCGAGAACAGGGCGATGTCGATGCCCGCGACATCCGCCGTCTCGACGTCTTCGACGATGACCGTCACGCCACCGAACTCGATGGCCGTGCCGGCGGAGCGCGCGGAGGAGAACAGGCGCAGGTCGCGGATCGGGAACGACCGCTCGGCGAGAATCTCGCGCATCACGGTGCCCACCTGGCCGGTGGCGCCGACGATGGCGACGGAGAGTCCTGAATCGGAGATGCGGGTCATGATGTTCCTTGGCGTCGTGCGGTACTGCGTACGAGGCTTCGGGCGCGGCGTCGGGGTGATGAAGCTGCGCCTGGCGCCGGTGTCAGGGTTTCGGCGAGTCTACCGTGGTCTCACGAACTGCCGGCGCTGCGTCCCGATGGGGCACGGAGTCGGCAGGAAAACGGCGATGAACGGCGGAGATCAGCGGCCGGTGCCGGCGTGGACCGTGGCTTCGGCGTCGCCGTCGAGTCCGTAGGCGGTGTGCACGGTGCGCGCGGCCTCGGTGAGGTCGGTGTCGCGCAGCACGACCGAGATGCGGATCTCCGAGGTCGAGATCATCTCGATGTTGATCCCCCCGGCCGACAGCGCCTCGAAGAGGGTCGCGGAGACACCCGAGTGCGTGCGCATGCCCGCGCCGACGACAGACAGCTTGCCGATCTGGTCGTCGTGGATCAGGTTCTGGAACCCGACCTCGGTCTGCTCTCCGGCGAGGGCCTTGAGGGCGGCCGCCGCATCCGCCTTGGGAACGGTGAAGGAGATATCGGTGCGTCCGGTGGCCGAGACGTTCTGCACGATCATGTCGACGTTCGCACCCGACTTCGCGACGATCTTGAAGATCTCGGCGGCCTTGCCCGGCACATCGGGCACGCCCGCGACCGTGATCTTGGCCTGGCTGAAGTCGGTGGCGACGCCGGCGACGATCGGTTCTTCCATGACTGCTCCCTCGGCTTCGCGGGGGTTCTTCATACCCTCGCCCAGAACGTATGTGCCCTCGGCCGACGAGAACGTCGACCGGGCGTGAATCAGGACGCCGTGACGGCGTGCGTACTCGACGGCGCGGATGTACAGCACCTTGGCCCCGTTGGCGGCGAGCTCCAGCATCTCCTCGCTCGAGACGTGGTCGAGCTTCTGTGCCTTCGGGATCACGCGCGGATCGGCGGTGAAGATGCCGTCGACGTCGCTGTAGATCTCGCAGACATCGGCGTCGAGCGCGGCGGCGAGGGCGACGGCGGTCGTATCGGACCCGCCGCGACCGAGCGTGGTGATGTCACGGGTGTCGCGGTTGAAGCCCTGGAACCCGGCGACGATCACGATCGCGCCTTCGTCCAGAGCTTCGCGCAGACGCACGGGCGTGACATCGACGATGCGGGCGGCACCGTGCTGCGAGTCGGTGATCATGCCCGCCTGGCTGCCCGTGAACGACCGCGCCTCGAAGCCCATGGAGTGGATCGCCATGGCCAGCAGCGCCATCGAGATGCGCTCTCCGCTGGAGAGGAGCATGTCGAGTTCACGGGGCGCGGGAATCGGTGCGACCTCGTTGGCGAGATCGAGCAGCTCGTCGGTGGTGTCGCCCATGGCGCTCACGGCGACGACCACGTCGTGCCCGGCACGACGCGTATCGACGATGCGCTTGGCGACGCGCTTGATGCTCTCTGCGTCGGCGACGGACGAGCCGCCGTACTTCTGCACGATGAGGGCCACGATCACTCCCTGGGATGACGGGCGGATCCGCCCACGCTCATTCTACGATCGGCGCGTATGCCCCGTTGCGCATGTGTCGCGTCGCGGTGCATCGAGTGCACGGGATGTCGCCGAGTGCACGGGATGTTCGCGTGAGCAAGCCGTGCACTCGGCGGCAAGCCGTGCACTCGACGACTCGGAGTGGGAGGTGCACGGCGCGGCGCACGGCAGGAGGTGCGGGGCGCGGCTCAGAGGGAAGGCGGGAGAGCCTGGGGAGAGACCGGGCGCAGTCGACCACCTGTGGCGGCGAACCAGCACCCGACGATGATCAGCGGGAAGCCCAGCAGCAGGCCGGGCGTCAACGGCTCGGCGAGGACGAGGGCTCCGAGGACTATCGCGACCACCGGATTCACATAGGTGAACAGTGGCGCGCGCACCGGACCGACTTCGCGGATGAGTGCGAAGAAGGCCAGGAAGGCCACCGCCGTGCAGATCACGGCGAGCGCGAGCAGCGCGACGATCGACGGCAGAGTGGGCACCTCGTGCTGAGTGAGCAGCCCGATCGGGAGGTAGAAGATCCCGATCATGAGAAGAGAGAGGGTGATGGTGCCGAGGGACGGCACATCGTTGAGCTTGCGAGCGACGATGAAGGGCGCGGTCGCATACAGCACCGCGACCAGCAGCACCTCGCCGGCCGCGAGAAGACTGACCTCACCACCGAAGAGCCCGGGACCCGCGACCACCACCGCGACACCGACGAACCCGACGAGCAGACCGATCCCGCGGGCCGGCCGCAGCACGCCACGGTCGCCACCGCCGAGGGCGATGAGAGCGGCGAACAGCGGCACGGTCGCCACCAGCAGGCCCGTCATGCCGGAGGGCAGCGTCATCTCGGCGTGCCCGAGCAACAGGAAGGGGCCCGCCATCTCGACGACGCCGAACGCGAGCACCCACGGCCAGTGCTTCAGAGCGGCACGCAGCGCACCGCTGCGGAGGGCGAACGGCAGCAGCAGCAGAGCCGCGATGAGCGTGCGCCCCGCCACGATCGCCGGTGGCGAGAACGACTCGACCGCGACGCTGATGAACAGATACGGAACTCCCCACAGCAGCGCCATGGCACCGAAGAGGAGCCAGCCACGACGTGAGAAGCCCGTGTGGGGGCTCACAGGATGCGCCGGCCTTCGAAGGCGCGGCCGAGGGTGACTTCGTCGGCGTACTCGAGGTCGCCGCCGACGGGCAGGCCCGAAGCGAGACGGGAGACCGTGATCTGCATCGTCGTCAGCAGGCGGCTGAGGTAGCTCGCGGTCGCCTCCCCCTCGAGATTGGGGTTGGTGGCGAGGATGACCTCCTGCACGGTGCCGTCGGCGAGGCGGGTCATGAGCTGGGCGATGCGCAGGTCGTCCGGTCCGATGCCGGCGATGGGGCTGATCGCTCCGCCGAGGACGTGGTAGAGGCCCCGGAACTCCCTGGTGCGCTCGATGGCGGCGACGTCTTTGGCGTCTTCGACCACACAGATCAGCGCCTGGCTGCGACGCGGGTCGCGGCAGATGGCGCAACGCTCCTGCTCGGCGACGTTGCCGCAGATCTCGCAGAACCGCACGCGGAGACGGATCTCACTGAGCAGCTCAGCGAGACGGGCGACGTCGAACGTCGGCGTCTGCAGGATATGGAACGCGATCCGCTGCGCGGACTTCGGGCCGATGCCGGGGAGCCGACCGAACTCGTCGATCAACTCCTGAACGATGCCGTCGTACATCAGGAGAACCTCGTCGGGGGCTCGTAGGGCTCTTCGCGCAGGAATGTCGCGCCGAGCACCTGGCGGATCACGGCTTCACCGTAGCGCTGCACTCCTCCGACGGAGGGCGAACGCTCGATGACGACCGGCGGAGTGGCGACGGCCGTGCGCTGGTTCTGCGGCGCCGACCGTTCGGGAGCAGCCCCGCGCGACACGGACGGGTCGGCCGGCGGCTCGTACGAGGGGTCGTACGGAGGCTCGTCGTCGTAGGCCGGAGCCTCGTCGTCGCCGGGCAGCGGCGGCTCGTCGCGATCGATGACACCGTCGGACGGGGGAACCGGTGCCGAGGCCGCTGCCTCGACCTCTTCGGGCTCATCGTCGACGGGGAGCGGCGCGGACGGTATCGGAGCGTCGCGCACCGACTCCTCGTTCGCGGTCGGAATCGACGCGACGGCCCACTCCGTCACCGACGATGCGGACGCGCCACGGACCTGCGAACGAGGGGAACGCGCTGACGCAGGCTCCGATGCGGGAGCGGAATCAGTCGGTGCCGAGGATCCGGACGACGCCGGCTGGCGCGGGGCACCCCCGGTCGGCATCGGGGCGGGGAGGTACTTCACGCGGACGCCGAGCTCGTTCTCGATCGCGGAACGCAGGTGGTCGGAAGGCCCTGAGCCCGGGGTCGTGCCCTTGAACTTGGCGACATCGTGCTGGCTGGTGAATCCGAGCGTGAGCACCTCGGTCTCGGTGACGTACGCCAGGGGCTGCACGGCCGTGGCCAGCAGCCAGGACGTGCGGCTGATGCTCTCGAGCCGCGTCAGCACGGCGGGCCACGCGGCGCGGATGCGCTCGAACGTGACCGGTCCCTGCGATGCCGCAGGAGCCGCGGGTTCTGCAGGAGCCGCGGGTTCCGGTGCGGCACCGTCGGATACCGCACCGACGCTCTCGCTCGCCGCCTGCTCGACGACCCGAGTCTGAGCAGCGGAAGCAGGAGCGGATTCGACGACGACCGGCTCCGGCGTGTGCGTGGAGGCGGCCGGGCTGACGGGAGCCGATGAACCTGCCGAAGCCGCGATCGTGGATGACGCGGAAGGCGCCGGCGCTGCCGGGGTCGCGACCTGTCGGGCGGGAGCCGCGGTACGCTCCCCCGCCGGCGCGGGCGCAGCCACGGCGGCATCCGTCGCTCCCGCGAGCACCCGTGCGACCATGAGCTCGAGATGCAGGCGCGGAGATGTGGCTCCCGACATGTCGTCGAGTGCCGCACTCACCACGTCGGCCGTGCGCGAGAGGCGTGCGGAGCCGAATTCTGCGGCCTGGGCGCGCATGCGCTCCAGGTCGTCTTCGGCGATACCGCGCAGGACGGCGGATGCGCCGGCGCCGACCGCCGCGATCACGATGAGATCGCGCAGACGCTCGAGCAGATCGTCGACGAAGCGACGGGGGTCCTGCCCGGTCTGCACGACCCGGTCGATCGCGGGGAACGCGGTCGCCGCGTCGCCCGCGGCGAGCGCGTCGACGATCTCGTCGAGGAGGGCGGCATGCGTGTACCCGAGCAGGGAGACGGCGCGCGCATAGCCGACGGTGACCGTCTCCGAACCTGCGGGGGCGTCGGAGCCGGCGATCAGCTGGTCGAGCAGCGAGAGCGTGTCACGGGGCGAGCCGCCGCCGGCGCGGACCACGAGCGGGAGGACGCCCTGTTCGACGATCACGCCCTCTTCGGCGCACAGCTTGGCGACGTACTCGAGCATCGCGGCCGGCGGGACGAGCCGGAACGGGTAGTGGTGGGTGCGCGAGCGGATCGTGCCCAGCACCTTCTCGGGCTCGGTGGTCGCGAAGATGAACTTCACGTGCTCCGGCGGCTCTTCGACGAGCTTGAGCAGCGCGTTGAAGCCCTGGGGCGTCACCATGTGCGCCTCGTCGAGGATGAAGATCTTGTACCGGTCGCGGCTGGGGGCGAATGTCGCCCGCTCGCGCAGGTCGCGCGCGTCGTCGACGCCGTTGTGGCTCGCCGCGTCGATCTCGACGACATCGAGTGATCCGCCGCCGGCCCGCGACAGCTCCACACAGCTCGGGCAGACGCCGCAGGGCACGTCGGTCGGCCCCTCGGCGCAGTTCAGGCACCGCGCCAGGATGCGCGCGGACGTGGTCTTGCCGCACCCGCGGGGGCCGGAGAACAGATAGGCATGGCCGACCCGGTCACCGCGCAACGCCGTCATGAGCGGATCGGTCACCTGGGACTGCCCGATCATCTCGCCGAACGTCTCGGGTCGGTAGCGGCGGTAGAGGGCTGTGGTCACCTCAACAGCCTACGGCGTGCCACCGACCTTCGGCGGGCCCGAGCATCAGTCGATCGTCTCGATCACCGGGATCGTCGTCGTGATCACGGGAACGGATGCCGACATGCGCGTGCCGTCCTCGCGTCGAGCGTCGGCGAACTGTCGGAGCGTCGGACGACCGGGGAGCAGGGGACCCTGATCCGCGAGCGGCACGACGACCTCGTCGTCGACGGTCGCGATGTACGCGGTCTCTCGCACGCTGAAGGGAACGGGGGGTCCGTTCCTCACCTGCACGCGCAGCTCGGCCGCAGTCACCGTCACGTGCAGCGTCGATCCCTGCCACTGCAGCGGGAACGACAGCGACGGCCAGCTCGCCGGAAGCCGCGGGTCGAAGCTCAGTTCGCCGGCATAGTCGCGCATCCCGCCGAAACCGCACACCAGAGCCGTCCACACCCCGCCGGCGGAAGCGACGTGCACGCCGTCCGCCGCGTTGTGGTGCAGGTCGTGCAGGTCGACGAACAGCGACTGCTCGAAGTACTTCTGCGCGAGGTCCTGATACCCCACCTCGGCGGCGAGGATCGACTGCACGACGGCCGAGAGAGTCGAGTCGCCGGTGGTCAGCGGGTCGTAGTAGTCGAAGTCGGCCTTCTTCTCCTCTGGCGTGAAGTGATTGCCCTGCAGGAACAGCGCCAGCACGACGTCGGCCTGCTTGAGCACCTGGAACCGGTAGATCACGAGGGGGTGGAAGTGCAGCAGGAGCGGACGCTGATCGGCGGGCGTATTGGCGAGGTCCCACACCTCGCGCTCGAGGAACAGGGAGTCCTGCGGGTGGATGCCGAGGCCCTCGCTGTAGGGGATGTACATGGCCTCTGCGGCGCGATCCCAGGCTTCGGCCTCGCCGGGGCCGAGGCCGGTGCGGTCGACCAGCTTCACGTAGTCGTCGGGATAGCTCTCCCTGATCTCGCGCACGATCTTGGCCGCGTAGCGGAGGTTGTAGCGCGCCATGACGTTCGTGTAGAGGTTGTCGTTCACGACCGTCGTGTACTCGTCGGGGCCGGTGACGCCGTGGATGTGGAACGTCTCGGTCCCCTCCCCCGGCATGCCTTCGATCAACCGGGAGGCACGCCAGAAGCCGAGGGTCGCCCACAACCGGGCGGTCTCGATCGCGATGTCGGCGCCTTCCCGACGCAGGAACTCCTCGTCCCCCGTCGCACGCACGTACTTGCCCAGGGCGAAGCTGATGTCGGCGTTGATGTGGTACTGCGCCGTGCCGGCCGCGTAGTAGGCCGAGGCCTCCTCGCCGTTGATCGTGCGCCACGGGAAGAGCGCCCCCGCCTCGTTGAGCTGCGCGGCCCGACGACGTGCGGCCGGGAGCATGCGCGCGCGGGCGCGCAGCGCGTTGTATGCCCAGCGTGGCGAGGTGTACGTGAGGAACGGGAGCACGTAGATCTCGGTGTCCCAGAAGTAGTGCCCGCTGTATCCCGAACCGGAGACGCCCTTGGCGGGGACTCCGGCGCCGTCGGCACGCGCCGAGGCCTGGGCGAGCTGGAACAGGCACCAGCGGGTGGCCTGCTGCAGGTCGTCGCGCCCGCCGATCTGCACGTCGCTGCGCTCCCAGAACGCGTCGAGCCATTCCCGCTGCCGACGGAACACGGTCTCGACGCCCTCGTCCGCCGCCCGGTCGAGCGAGCGACGGCAGCGGTCGACGAGCTCGCGCGGGGGCACGCCTCGCGACGTGTGGTAGCTGACGAGCTTGGTCACGGTGATCGGCACGCCGGCCTTCGCCTGCACACGGAACACGTTCTTGGCGATGTCCGGTTCCACCAGCGTGCGGGCGTTGTACTCGTTCTCGGTCTCGACGACGTGGTCGGCGACCACGGCGACGGTCATGCCCGAATCGGCGACACGATAGGAGAGCGCGGATCGCAGCCCGTCCTGCCAGTGCTCGGCGGGCTCCAGCACGCGATCGGCGATCTTCTCGGCCTTGCGGGGGTCGAACGCCGCGGCCTTCGTGCCGATCGGCGTGCCCGCGTATACGCCGGCGCCGTCCTGCCTGTTGAGCAGCTGGCAGCTGATGGTGACGGGGGCGTCGGCGTTCTCGACCACGACCTCGAGGCGCAGCACGGCGAGATGACGCTCCTCGAAGCTGACGATGCGCTCGTCGCGCATGCGCACGCGCTTGCCGGACGGGGTCTCCCAGACCACGTGGCGCTCCAGCACGCCGGTGCGCAGGTCGAGTGTGCGCCGGTACTCGCGCACATCGGCGTCGTCCAGCGAGACCGGCTCATCGTCGACGTACACGCGCATGACCTTGGCATCCGGCGCGTTGACGATCGTCTGCCCGACCTCTGCGAAGCCGTAGGCCTGCTCGGCGTGACGGATCGGCCAGGTCTCGTGCAGACCGTTGATGAACGTGCCGTGCTCCTGCGCGCCGCGACCCTCGATGTGGTTGCCGCGCAGGCCGAGATAGCCGTTGCCGACGGAGAACAGCGTCTCTCCGACGCCCTCCTCCGAGTAGTGAGTGTCGATCAGACGCCACGGGTCGACGGGGAAGCGGTCGCGGTCGATCATGCGGTCTCCGGGATGTCGGTGCGGGAAGAGGGAAGGAGGACGGCGAGGTCGTCGACCACGACGGTAGCGCCGGCCGCGCGCAAGGCGTCGGCACCCGTGCCACGGTCGACGCCGACCACGGTTGCGAAGCCGGCCGCCGCAGCGGAGGCGGCGCCGGACGTGGCGTCCTCCACGGCGACCGCACGGGCGGGGTCGATCCCGAGGGCGACGGCACCGGCGGCGAACATGTCGGCGGCGGGTTTGGAGGCGAGTCCGTCGCGTTCGGCCACGACGCCGTCGACGACGATCCGGAAGAAGGAGCGCAGGCCCGCGGCCCCCAGGACCTCTTCGGCGTTCTTGGAGCTCGACACCACGCCGAGCGGGACTCCGGCGGAATGCAGGCTCTCGACGAGTGCGAGCGAGCCGGGATACGGCGCGATCCCCTGGCCGCGCAGCGATGCGGCGAACGCGGCGTTCTTGCGGTTGCCGATACCGCACACGGTCTCGGCCGAGGGGTCGTCGTCGACGTCGCCCCACGGCAGCTCGACGTTGCGACTGTGCATCAGGCTCGCGACGCCGTCATAGCGCTTCTTGGCGTCGACGTAATCGTAGTAGTCGGCATCGGTGTACGGCGGAGTGATCCCCCATCGCGCGAACACATCGTCGAACACGGCCTTCCAGGCGCGCATGTGCACCTCGGCCGTCGGGGTGAGCACGCCGTCGAGGTCGAAGAGCACGCCGTCGGCGTGGAACAGGTCGGGCAGTGCTTCAGGCACAGAGCCTCCAGGAGAAGGGCGATCGTCGGGCCGGCACCTCTCCGTGCCACTGTGCAAGCGTAATGCGGTCGCGCACCGCGGGGTAACCCCTGCGGGAGGATCGGCGCAGCGATCAGAGCAGCTCCGCCGTCTGCCGCGCGATCTGCAGCTCCTCGTCGGTCGGCACGACGAGGACCGTCACCGGAGAGGCATCCGTGGAGATCCGGCGGATGCCGCGCTCTCGTGCCGCATTCCTGGCGGGGTCGATCTCCACACCGGCGAAGCCGAGCGTCGCCATCGCGCCGGCGCGTACCGGCGCGGCGTTCTCGCCCACGCCGGCGGTGAAGGAGATGACGTCCACTCCGCCCAGCTGTGCGATGTAGGCGCCGGCGTAGGCGCGCAGCCGGTGCACGTACACGTCGAACGCGAGCATCGCCGCGTCCTCCCCCGCCTCGACGCCCGCGAGGATGTCGCGCATGTCGCTGCGCCCGGCGAGACCGGCGAGTCCGCTGCGGGTGTTCAACAGAGAATCGAGGTCGTCGATCGACAGCCCGGCACGGCGCGACAGGTGCACGAGCGCGGCCGGATCGATGTCGCCCGAGCGCGTGCCCATGACGAGCCCCTCGAGAGGGGTGAGCCCCATCGAGGTCTCCACCGAGCGGCCGCCGTCGATCGCGGTCACCGAGGCCCCGTTGCCGAGGTGGAACACCAGCTGCCGGAGATCCCCGAGGTCACGACCGAGGAACGCGGCGGCGGACTCGCTGACGTACTGGTGACTCGTGCCGTGGAAGCCGTAGCGGCGCACCCGGTGCTCCGCGGCGAGCGCCGCATCGATCGCGTAGGTGTAGGCGGCGGGAGGGAGCGTCTGATGGAAGGCCGTGTCGAACACCGCGACGTGCGGAACGCCGTCGAACACGGCGCGCGCGGCGAGGATGCCGGCGAGGTTCGCGGGGTTGTGCAACGGTGCGAGCACCGCGAGCTCGTCGATCTGCCGCTCCACGTCGGCATCGATCAGCGTGGGGGCGTAGAAGCGGGCGCCGCCGTGGACCACACGGTGCCCGACAGCGACGGGGCGATGCTCGTCGAGAGAGGGGCCGTGCGTGACGAACTGCTCGCGCATCACCTCGAAGGCGGCGGCGTGATCGGCGATCGGCCTCTCACTGCGGTAGGTGGCGTCGAGCATGGTCGGCACGGCGTCGCCGTCGACCGCGGGGCGCACTGTGTGCGCGACCGGGCTGATCTCCTGACCGATGCGCTCGATCAGCCCGCTCGCGAGCAGATTCTCCTGCTCGATGTCGATCAGGCTGTACTTCAACGAGGAGGAGCCGCTGTTGATGACCAGGATGGCGCTCATGCCGCCTCTCCCGCCTGCTCGGCTCCCTGCGCCTGGATCGCCGTGATCGCCACCGTGTTGACGATGTCGTCGACGAGCGCACCTCGGGAGAGGTCGTTGATCGGCTTGTTGAGCCCCTGCAGCACCGGGCCGATCGCGACGGCGCCGGCTGAGCGCTGCACGGCCTTGTAGGTGTTGTTGCCGGTGTTCAGGTCGGGGAAGACGAACACGGTCGCCCGTCCGGCCACGGCGGAGCCGGGGAGCTTGGCCTTGGCCACCGCCGCATCCGCGGCGGCGTCGTACTGGATCGGCCCCTCGACCGGGAGCTCGGGCGCCCGTTCGCGCACGAGGGCGGTGGCGGCGCGCACCTTGTCGACGTCCGCACCGGATCCGGACTCCCCCGTCGAGTACGACAGCATCGCCACGCGCGGATCGATGCCGAACTGCCGGGCGGTCGTCGCGGAGGAGATCGCGATGTCGGCGAGCTGCTCGCTGGTCGGGTCGGGGATCACGGCGCAGTCGCCGTAGACGAGCACGCGGTCGGCGAGCGCCATCAGGAACACGCTGGAGACCACGTTCACTCCCGGCTTGGTCTTGATGATCTCGAACGACGGGCGGATCGTGTGAGCGGTGGTGTGCGCGGCGCCCGACACCATCCCGTCGGCGAGGGCGAGGTGCACCATCATCGTGCCGAAATACGACACGTCGGTCACCGTGTCCGCCGCCTGGGCGAGCGTGATGCCCTTGTGGGCCCGTAGCCGGGCGTACTCCGCGGCGAAGCGCTCGACCAGCTCGGGATCGGTCGGGCTGAGCACCTGGGCCGCCGTGATGTCGACGCCGAGTTCGACGGCGCGGGCGCGGATGGTTGCCTCGTCGCCGAGGATCGTCAGGTCGGCGACCTCTCTCGCGAGCAGCGTGGCCGCGGCGCGCAGGATGCGATCGTCGTCCCCCTCCGGCAGCACGATGCGGCGGCGGTCCCCGCGTGCGCGTTCGATGAGTCCGTACTGGAACATCAGCGGAGTCACCACGTGAGCCTCGGCGAGGCCGAGCTGCTCGGTGAGCTCGGCGATGTCGACATGCGCCTGGAAGAGGCCGAGCGCACGGTCATAGCGGCTGCGCGAATCGGCGGAGATGCGTCCGCGGGTGCTCATCACGCGCACCGCCGTGTCATAGGTGCCGAGATCCGTCGTGATGATCGGCACCGACGAGGCGAAGCCGTCGAGCAGTCGCACGATCGGCTCCGGCAGCGGGAACGGCCCGTTCAGGATGATGCCGGCGATGCGGGGGAAGGTGCCGGACGAATCGGCGAGCAGCGCAGCCAGCAGTACCTCGGTGCGGTCGGCGGGGATCACCACGACCGCCTCCTCGGTCAGTCGGGGCAGCACGTTCACCATCGACATGCCCGCGACGACGATCGTCAGCGCCTCCCTCGTGAGACGATCGTCGTCGCCCTTGAGCAGCGTGCCGTCGACGGCCGCGAGGATGCCACGGATCGACGGCGCGACGAGAGCACGGTCCTCGGGGATCGCCCATACCGGCGTGCTCTCCGCGGGGAGCGCGGCATGCACCGCCTCGATGATGGCGTCGAGCGCCTCCGGGTCGGCGCGGTTGACCGCGACGGCGAACAGCTCCGCCCGCTCCTCCGTCAACTCGGACAGGGCGAGCGCCGCGATCTGCGCGATCGCGGCGGCCGACCGCGCCGTGGTGGTCCCCAACTGCTCGGCCTGGCGCTGCTGGTCGCGACCGCTGAGAACGAGGAGCACCGGGGCTCCGAGGTTGGCGGCGATCCTGGCGTTGAAACCGAGCTCCGCAGGGCTGGCCACATCGGTGTAGTCGCTGCCGATGACGACGACGGCATCGCACTGGGCCTCGACCGCCTTGAACCGCGCGACGATGGTCGACAGGGCGCCCTCCGGGTCGGCCCTCACATCGTCGTAGGTGACGCCGATGCAGTCCTCGTAGTCGAGGTTCACCCCGTCGTGCGCGAGCATCAGTTCGAGGATCTCGTCGCGCGCGGTGACCGAGCGGGCGATCGGACGGAACACGCCCACCCGCGGCGAGACGCGCATCAGAGCGTCGAGCGCCCCGAGGGCGATCGTCGACTTTCCGGTATGGCCTTCGGCCGAGGTGATGTAGATGCTCTGCGCCACGACTTCAGCTTAGGCGCGGCATCCATGAACGCACCGAGCGTCTCACCGGGTCAAATGCCGCGACGTCACTCGCACGGTCCGGACATCGCATCGACGACCGCCGTGGCATCCGCCTGGAACCGCGAGTAGTAGTCGCGGTCGGTGTTGATCTGCACCCGGTGGATCGCGTGGGAGGGCTCCATCGTCTGCCAGTCCGGGAGCCGTCCGAGGCGATCGAAGAACAGCGTCGTCGCGGTCGCCGGATCCATCCGCTGCTCCACGCTTCCCCACCACTCCTGCTGCTGGAAGAGTCCGATGCTGGTCGTCCGGGTTCCATCGGGGTTGGTGAATCCGCGCGTCTCCCAGTCGCCGTAGTCGATGTTGCGCAGGCTGCTCTCCCCCATCGCCGTCATCACCCCGAGGATCTGCCCCTCACGCGCGTAGCCGAGAACCGCGGCGGTGCGGATGATGGTCGCCGCGTTCTCGAGCTGCTCACCACTCCATCCCTCGATGCCCTCCGCAGGAAACGTCTGCGGGCGGTCGATGCAGATCGGCGCGGGATCGCGCGCGAGCCCCAGGGGGATGAGCACGAACAGACCGACGGCGACGACGACGGCGCCCCCGGAGATCAGGATGCGCTGCAGGACCTTCCGCCTGCGCAGGCGATTCGCCGCCTGCCGTCGCGCGCCGGGACCGCGGCGTTTCCTGGTCTTCTTGGTGTTCGTCGTGCTCTTCGTGCGCGTGCCTCTGGTTGCCGGCTTATTCGTCGGCCTGCGTCGGGCCCGCGATGCCGGTGCGGCGCTCATGGCGCGAGGGCTCCGCCGGCGGTTCGCGGCCGGCGACCGGCGAGGGCGGCGATGCCACCTCCGATGGCCCCGAACAGATGCCCCTGCCAGGAGATGCCGTCGGCCACGCCGAGGACGCCGGCCAGCATCGAGCCGCCGTACAGCGCGATCACGACGATCGCGATCACGGCGTACAGGATGCGGTGCGCCACACGGCCGGGGGCGAACACCCGCATCACGACGTACCCGAAGTAGCCGAAGACCAGCCCGGACGCCCCGACCGTCAGAGTGCCGGGAGCGTTGAACACCCAGGTGCCGATGCCCCCGACGACGGCGACGATCGCGGTGACGGTCCAGAACCGTCGCGTGCCCTCGACCGCGACGAGACAGCCGAGCACCAGGAACGGGACGGAGTTCGCGATGAGATGCTGCCAGTTCGCGTGCAGGAGCGGCCCGAGCACGATGCCGCCGAGTCCGGAGACGTCCCAGGACCGCAGCCCGAATCCGGTGAACGAGCCGGGGAGGATCGCGTCGGCGAACTGCACGACCCACATCGCGACGAGCAGCAGCACCGGCGAGGCGAATCGGCCGAGCGGATGCTGCGTCTGCGGCGGCGGGGTGACGGTCACCGGACGATTGTCGCAGGTGCAGCCACGAGAGGGCTGTGCGCCCGGGGCGAGACGCCCGCACACGAACGAGACGCCCGCACAAAGAAAATGACTCTCCGCGCACCCAGCAGAGCCCGGTTACCCTTGCTGCGTTTCCGCCCTGGGGGAATTGGCCTGGATGCCGCCACGCGGAGAGCCGTCAACCATCCTAACCCGACCGGCGCGATGGTCCGAACCGCGCACGTCTCCACGTGCATCCTCAGGGGAACCTGCCAGAGCGGCGCACCCCGTGCAGGGTTACGATCGAGTCACGCGCACCGCAGCGCCGACGTGAGAGGGAACGCATGCCAGAGAACGCCCCCCTGACCCCGGTATCGATGGATGCCGAGAGGTTCGCCGCACAGACGTCTGCGATCCTCGGCTCGATCGGCCAGGTCATCGACGGCAAGCCGGACGCGGTGCGCAGCGCTCTCGTATGCCTCCTCGCCGAGGGGCACCTGCTGATCGAAGACGTTCCAGGGGTCGGCAAGACCATGCTCGCCAGGGCCCTCGCCGCGAGCGTGGATGCGACGGTGCGCCGCATCCAGTTCACGCCCGATCTGCTGCCCGGCGACGTCACGGGGGTGTCCGTCTACAACCCCGTGGATCGCGAATTCGAATTCAAGCGCGGCGCGGTGTTCGCGCACATCGTGATCGCCGACGAGATCAACCGCTCCTCCCCCAAGACGCAGTCCGCTCTGCTGGAGGCGATGGAGGAGGGGCAGGTCACCGTCGACGGCTCCACGCACCTGCTGCCCGAGCCGTTCCTGGTCGTCGCGACCCAGAACCCGCTGGAGATGGAGGGGACCTACGCCCTGCCCGAAGCGCAGCGCGATCGGTTCATGATGCGGATCTCGATGGGGTATCCGGATGCCGCCGCCGAGGCTCTCATGCTGCGCCAGCGTGATGTCGTCAGCCCCCTCGCGGCCGTGTCGCCCGTCGCCGACGCGGCGTCCATCGCCCACCTCATCGCCTGGGCGCGCTCGGTGCACGTGGCCCCCGCGCTCGAGGAGTACGCCGTCGCGCTCGCCCAAGCCACCCGCTCCGACCCGAACCTGCATCTCGGTGCGAGCCCTCGGGCCACCCTGCAGCTGGTCAGGGCCGCGAAGGTGTGGGCTGCTCTCGACGGACGCGAGTACGTGATCCCCGACGACATCACCGCGCTGCTCATCCCTGTGCTGGCGCACCGCCTGCTCCCGGCCAGGGGCGCACATCGCGCCGGCGCGCAACCGGTCGAGGCCGCCCTCACCCAGATCGTCGAGCGGGTGCGTGTCCCCGTCGCGACGCGTTCCTGACAGACCTCATCATGCGAAGACGTCGATCCCTCACCGGCCGCGGTGCCGGAGCGCTCGTCGCCGCGCTCGGCTGCATGATCGCCGCGAACCTCCTCGGCACGCGCGTCCTGCTCTACATCGGCGTGCTGCTCGCGGCCGTCACGCTCTTCTCCCTCATCGCGGTGCGATTGCCACGACGATCCGGAACGGTCACCCGCCAGATCTCGACCGATCTGCTGACCGTGTCCGAGACGTCACGAGTGACGGTGCGGTTCTCGCTGCGAGCGATCCGGGTGCCGCGGGGGCTCTGGCACGATGTGCTCCCCGACGCGGTCTCCGGAGACTCCGGCGGTGAATATCCCCCCGAGACCGGCCAGCTGACGTACCTCATCACCGGTGTTCGACGCGGCGTCTGGCCCCTCGGGCCGCTGATGCTGCGCACAGTCGACCCGTTCGGTCTGGCGCAGCGCGAGCAGGCATTCGGCGAGACGAGGAGCGTGACGGTCGTTCCCGAGGTGTTCGCGCTCGCCCCGCTGGCCGTGCGTGTCGGTGCCGCCGGCGGCACCGCGCACACCTCCTCCACCCGGCTCGGGCAGGGAAGCGACAACCTCTCGCCCCGCGGATACATCCCGGGCGACTCGATGCGCCGTATCCACTGGCGGGCGACCGCGCATCGCGGTCAGTTGATGGTGCGTCAGGAAGAGGAGGAGTCCAGCCCCGACGCAGTGGTCGTGCTCGACCGCAGCGGGCGCCGTTGGGACGCACCGGGCACCGACGAGGATCCCGCCTTCGAAGCAGCGGTCTCCCTGTGCGCCTCCGCGGCCGTGCACCTCGCATCGGAGGGGTACAGCGTCGACGTTCTCGACAGCGCAGGAACGCTGCTCGGCGCGCTTCGCGGGCATGAAGACGATCGCGACGGTCTGCTCGCTGCGCTCGCGACGGTCACCCCGCGCGGAGAGAGCCGTGACCTGATGGCGCTCGTCGGCGGCACCCCGCCCGGTCCGCTCGTCTACATCACGGGCCGCCTCGACGAGGAGGATGCGGCCCTGCTGCGTTCAGCAGGTGCCGCTGCACCGATGCTGTTCAGCACAGAGCTGCTCCCCGGCGCCACCGAGGCCTCCGTCCGCCATGGATGGACGGTGGCCCCACTCGGGGACGACATCCCCGCGGCGTGGGAAGACGCCGTCTCGGCCCGGATCGGGGTCGGCGATGTTCCGCGCTGAGCAGGCCCCGCCGGCGCCGACCGTCGCCACGCGCAGGCCGGCCTTCTGGCACCGCGACCACGAGGAGCCGGCCGGCATCGTCGGCCCCGGCGCACTCGCGGCGATGGCGGCGCTCACGGCGATGTGGCCGTTCACCTCGGTGATCGGCCCCGGGGCGTGGTCCTTCACCGTGATCGCCGTGATCGTCGCCGTGGCGGGCACCGGGATGCTGACGCGACACCTGCTGCGGCGACGAGCGGCGTGGGCGCAGGACATCGTCACCTTCGCCGTGCAGATCGTGGTCGCCATCGCCGTCGTGACGCTGCTCGTGGCCGGCGACACCGCCATCTTCGGGATCGTCCCGACATCGGCGACGCTGACGCTGTTCGGCGTGCTCGGGGCCTCCGCCGTCGAGGCCGTGGTGTTCGGATCCGCGCCGTTGGATCCCTCCCCCGGCCTCGCTGCGGTGATGGGCATCGGCTTCGCGGTCGTCGCGATCCTCCTCGACCATCTCGTCGCGCATCGTTCGGCCGTGCTGGCCGTCCTCTTGACCGGCGTCATCGGCGCCGTGCCGATGATCGTCACGCTCGGCGACACGAACGTGGCCTGGTTCCTGCTCTTCGGCGTGGTCGCCCTGCTCCTCCTCCGCTACACCGCACGCCGGCATCCGGAATCCCCGCGCCGCTCGTCGACGTCGTTGGCCGTCGCGCTCGGAGCCGCCGCGCTGGCGACGACAGCGGCCATCGCCCCGATGATGCCCGTCACCGCGAGCCTCGCCGGCAACGGGGTCGGCGTCACGGTCGACGCCTCGCTGCGTCTCGGAGACGACCTGCGCCAGCCCAATCCGGTCGAAGTCCTCACCGTTGCCGCGAAAGGCGACACGGCACCGTACCTGCGTCTGACCACGCTCTCGCGCTTCGACGGCCGCGTCTGGCAGCCGGACGACGGCGACCTGCAGGCGCAGAACGACGGATTCGGCCCCCCGGAATGGGGCGAGGACATCGCGACGGAAGAACAGAACACCTCCATCCGCGTGCTGCGGATGTCGAGTTCCTGGCTCCCGGTGCCCTATCCCGCCACCGCCGTGCAGGGACTCAGCAATGCCTGGAGGATCGCCCCCGAGAATCGCACGCTGTACTCCCGCGGCGCGGACGCCGTCGGGAACGACTACACGGTCACGTCGTCGAGATTGATCCCCACCCTCGAGCAGATCCGCGCGATCGATGCCGCCGCCCCCGTCGTCGATCCCGATGCCGAACCGGTCGAGCTCCCCGGGATCATCGGTGAGCTTGCGGACGACGTGACCGCGGCGGCGAGCACCGACTACGACCGGCTCATCGCGCTGCAGAACTGGTTCCGCTCGCAGTTCGCCTACTCGCTGGAGACCCCGGTGGAGGAAGGCTTCGACGGCACCGGGGCGGAAGCCGTCGCGGAATTCCTCGAGGCGCGGTCGGGATACTGCGTCCATTTCGCGGGGGCGTTCGCGTTGATGGCGGAGAGCCTGGGCATGCAGGTGCGCATCGTCGTCGGATACCTTCCCGGTTCGCTGACCGACGAGAAGCGCGGCAGCGAGTCGGTGTTCTCCGTGACCAGCGACCGGCTGCACTCCTGGCCGGAGGTGCTGTTCCCCGGTATCGGATGGGTTCCGTTCGAGCCCACCGCGTCTCTGGGTGTGCCCACCGCCTTCCGCCCCGGAGCGACGCAGGGTGGAGGTTCCGGAAGCCCGTCCGCCCCGGCCCCGACCACGGCACCGCAGGCCGAGCAGACCTCGGGTCCCGAGATCGACCGCAACGATGCCGGCGGCGACGCGGCCAGCGGCGACGACCTGCGCCGCCTCGACCCGACGCCGGTGGTCTTCACAGCCCTCGGCATCGTCGTGCTGCTCCTGCTTCCCGCACTGATCCGGCTCGTGGAACGCCGAGCGCGGCTGAACAGGGCACGTCGAGGAGATTCCGCTGCGGCATGGGCGGAACTCCGGGACACCCTGATCGACCTGCAGATCCCGGTGTCCGACGCCGACACGCCACGCACGCGCGCGGCAGGACTGGTGCGGCAGAACGGCGTGGGGGCCGAGGCGATACGACACCTCACCGATGCGGTCGAGCGCTCGAACTACGCCCGCCCCGGCGAGGCGACGGACGACCTCGCCGAGCCGTTGGGCGACGTTCTCACGAGCCTGCGGCAGAGCGCCGATCGGGCCACCAGGGTGCGGGCCGTGCTGATCCCGCGTTCCCTGTACGCCCCGAGAGCCGCCGAGCCCGGTGTGACGATCTGACCCGTCAGGCAGCGTGAGAGGTGCAGGGCACAGCGCCGCACTCCTCGCACACCACGAACTGCGATCGGCACGAGAGATCGGGGCAGTTCGCGGTGCGCTTGGTCGCTGCCCCGCATCCTACGCATTCTCCGATGACCGCGGCATGGTCGGAGAAGTCCACGGAGCCCCGGCCGTCGAAGACGTAGAGCGATCCGTCCCACAGGCCGTCGTCGCCGTACTTCTCGCCGTATCGGACGATGCCGCCCTCGAGCTGGTAGACCTCACCGAACCCGCGGGCGGTCATCAGACTCGACAGCACCTCGCAGCGGATGCCGCCGGTGCAGTACGTGACCACGGGCTTGCCCTTGAGGTCGTCGTAGATGCCCGAATCGAGAAGCTCGACGAAATCCCTGGTCGTCTCGGTGTCGGGGACGACCGCGCCACGGAAGCGTCCGATCTGCGCTTCGAGCGCGTTCCGACCGTCGAAGAACACCACATCGTCGCCACGTTCGTCGATCAGACCGTGCAGTTCTTCGGGCGTCAGGCGCGTGCCGCCGCCGACGACGCCGTTCTCGTCGACGCGGAGCTCACCGGGCGCACCGAACGACACGATCTCGTCGCGCACCTTGACGCTGAGCTTGGGGAAGTCGAGGCTGCGTCCCTCGGCGTCCACACCGGTCCCCTCGCTCCATTTGATGTCGGCGTCGGCGAACGGACGGTACGAGCGGAACGAGCGCAGCCATTTCTTCAGCGCGCCGATGTCACCGCCGAGGGTGCCGTTGATGCCGTCCTTCGAGATGAGCAGACGTCCGCGCAGTCCGAGCGCCTCACCGAGGTCTCGCTGCCAGACGCGGATGGCATCGGGATCGGCAAGAGGAGTGAAGGCGTAGAAGAGGACGATCTTGGGTGTTGCCACCTAGGGATCCTACGTCGTCTCCGCGCCGACATCACGCTTCATGAAAGCCGCTCCCCCGGCGAGGAGCGCGGCGAGCACCCAGCCTGCGGTCACCCAGAGCGCCAGGGATCTCTCGAGAAGATCGTTCGGCGGGATGCCCATGGCTGACACGTCGAATCCGAGGGCTCGGAGCATCACGAGGGGCGGGAGATAGCCGGCGCCGGAGCTCCAGAACATCGTGAGGAGCAGCGCCCCGCTCATCGACATCGACACCACGAAGAGAGCGACGAGATGAACCTGTACGACGACTCCGAGCCCCATCCCCCAGAGCCCGGCGACCGCCCCGAGGGCGAGAGTCGATGCCACAGTCGCTCCATCGAGGGTCGCTCCATCGAGGGTCGCACCGCCCCGGGACACGTTCAGCGCGATCTGCCCGACGACGACGACGGTGAGCGCCACGATCGCCCCTCCCAGAGCGGCCGTCGGCATCCTGGCGACGAAGATCGTCCACCGGGGCAGCATCATCAGACGTTGCGCGATGACACCGTCCCGGCGGTCGATCGTGTATCGGAAGGAGCCGTAGACCGCCGCGAGCACCGCTCCGTACGTCGCGAGCACGACGGTGAAGGACTCGGCGAACGCGGATCGGACGCCCGCCGGGGCCTCCGCGAGGTCGGGCGGAATACTCGTCGCCACGGCGAGCGACATCAGCAGCGCCGCTGCCACCATCCCGAGGAGGACCACGTCACCGGCGAAGCTGCGCGCCTGTGCGCGAAGCGCCCGGCCGATCACGCGGCTCCCCGACGTCCCCTGAACCAGGCGATCACGACGAGAGCTGCGGCCCAGACGAGCCCGACGCCGAGTGCGGGCGCGAACTCGAGCAGTCGCCCCTGGTAGCCGGGAACACCCAGCGCGGCGAGTGCCAATCCGGGCGAGAACTTCGCCACCTCCGGCGCCGTGCGCACGAGTGCGAGCTCCACGACCATCGGAAAGATGAGGACGATACCTGCCGTCAGGTAGTAGTTGCGGGTGATCCAGCCGACGGACACTCCGATCAGTGCACCGAGGACCGTGCCGGCCAGCGCGCCGGCATACAGCTGCCACGACTCCGGTGTGAGAGCGAGCGCCAGTCCGTTCCGGATCAGGATCACGGAGATGCCCCCTGTCCAGAGGACGAAGATGCACACCGACAGCGCGACGGCGGCCAACACCGCCGCGACGAGCTTTCCCCCGAAGACGCGACGGAAGCCGACCCCGGTGAGCGTTCTGTCCATCGAGCCGTAGTAGTACTCCCGCGTGACGGAGTACGCACCGACGAACGCCGCGGAGACGACCGACCACGCGAGCGGCTCCAGCAGGCGCGCGGTGGCCGTGCCGGGATCGACACCGGCGAACTCGAAGCGGGAACCGTCGGAGACGAGCACGAATACCGGCATGAGCAGGGCCACGAGATAGACCGGCAGGACGGAGAGTCCGCTCACTGCACGCAGCGCTTCGCTGCGGATCGCGTTCCTCATGCTGCCGCTTCTCCCACGAGATCGAAGTACTTGCTCTCGAGGGAGTCGCCGTCGTCCGTGACGAGGTCGTGCAACCGCCCCGCGAAGAGTGCACGGCGCTTGATCACGACGACCTCGTCCACGAATTGCTCGAGTTCCGCCAGCTGATGGCTGGCGACCAGCACGGTGCCGCCGCGTTCGGCGAAGCTCCGCAGGAACCGGCGAAGCCACCGGATGCCGTCGGGGTCGAGCCCGTTCGCCGGCTCGTCGAGGATGAGCGTCCGGGGTGACCCCACAAGAGCGGTCGCCAGCCCGAGCCTCTGTGCCATCCCCGTCGAGAACGTCTTCACGCGACGGTCGGCATCCGCGGCGAGCCCCACCTCCTGGAGCACCTCGTCGACACGACCCCGGGGTGCGCCGGCCGCGAGGCGGGAGATCTCCAGGTGCCTTCTCGCTGTGATGCCCAGCTCGAAGCCGAACCCGTCCATATGAACGCCCACGTGCGATGCAGGGTTGTCGAGCGCGGAGAACGGCGCACCGTCGATGACGCTGTCGCCACTGGTCGGAGTGATCAACCCCACCAGTGCCCGCAGCGTCGTCGACTTTCCCGCCCCGTTGGGGCCGAGGAGTCCGACGACCGTCCCCCGCGGCACGTCGAACGACAGTTCCTCGACGGCCGTTCGGCGCCCGTACCTCTTCGTGAGTCCTCGGACTTCAATCGCGTGGTCGCTCATTCTCTTCCTCTTCTTCTCTCTCACCCTGAAGCGCTGTCAGCGGCAGCATCACGCCTCTCGCCCAGAGCGCCTGCCACAGGTCCGTCTCACCGAGCTCGACCCGCGCCTGCCCCGTCGGGGGCAGGCCGTCGCTCTTCCCGGCGACGAGCACCTCGGCGACGACCACCGCAGGTATCGCCACCCCATCCGCGGTCACGGGAAGCAGCGCGTCGAGTGGCACCGTCGTCGGCGTCGGAGGCAGCGGCCTGGCTGTGCCCTCTCCCACCGGCACGTTCGCGACGATGCCACTGCTCATCAACACGACCGGGGCGCCCGCCGGCACCTCCGCCTCGGTGTCGGCGCCTGCGCCTGCTCCTGCTCCTGCTCCTGCGCGAAGGAGCATCACCCGGCCCCCGTCTACGGAGAAGCCGAGCGTGTCGGTGACGGGTACGCGGATGAGGGCTCCGGCGGTCACGATGCTCGCGACCACCACCGCCCCGACGCACACGAACCGGAGCCGGGAGACACCCGAGCGGAGGACTCGCCGCAGGGCTTTCGCCAGCAGAGCCACACCGACGAGGACGACGACGGCTTCCAACGCGACCACCAGCAGGCCGAGGACCGGTCCTCCTCCGGCGAGCGCTTGAGCGGTGCGTGCGACGGCGAACACGACCATCACGACCGGGGCGGCAAGACTGGCGAGGCCGAACGGAACGCTCCACGCGGTGTCCAGGGCTCTGCCGATGCGCCGACCGCCGAACAGGAATCGGGTCAGGAAGTTCGAGGCGTCGCGGATGGCGCGTCCCCGGAGGTTCGGCTCGTCGAGCGCGCTCATGAGTGCGATGTACCCGTCGAACCGCACGAACGGGATCAGGTTGACGATGACGACGGCGATGCAGGAGAGAGCGAGCAGCAGCATCGCCCTGTCGGTCTCCGGCTGCGGAAGCGCGAGAGCGGCGATGAGCGCGACGGCGGCGATGACCGCATGCACTGCGGGGCCGGCCAACGCGATCGCCACGCGTTGCGATCTCTTCGGGAGGCGCCAGCCGTCGGTCACGTCCACGAAGAACGCGGGGGTGAGGTAGAAGAGCATGAAGCCGGCACGACGGGGGCTCCCGCCGAAGCGGGCGAGGGTGAGTCCATGGGCAGCCTCATGGAGCAGCGTCGCGAGCGAGAGCACCGCGATCAGGATCAGCAGGCCGGTCAAGGGCATCGGCGTGGTCAGGACGCTCAGCAGGTCCCGCGCCTGAACGATGGCGGCCACGAGCCCTCCGCCGAGCAGCACCACCACCGATGCCAGGACCACCCGAGCCGGCAGTCGGACGATCACATGGTCCACGCGCCGGAAGAGGGCGGGAGCACGGAGCGTCGCGATCTGCAGGGTGAATGGCGGGCGGTAGGTCAGCCGCCCGGGCGGGAGGATCGCGTCGCCCTTCAGGAGTCCACTGGCGCGGAAGCGCTCGGCGAGGTCGAGGAAGTCCTCCAGCGATTCGGATGCGGCGAAGCGCAGGTGCAGGTCGCGGAGCGCGGTCTCGCCGTTCATCGCCGAGAGCAGGTCGGCGACCGACCGGGACACCCTCGACGACGGCACTCCGTGGATCGTCGCTATCCATGCCCTGTCGTCGGCCCCTTCCTCGAAAGCGACACCGGAGGCGAGGCTCGGGCATGCATCGGCAGAGAGCCGAACCCTCGCGCGGGAGCCGCGTCGACGCGGGGAGTCAGCCGGTGGCATCGTCGTCCACCGTTCCCGAGGATCCCGCCCACGACGTCGTGAGCAGGAGGATCTCCACCCCGCGGTCGGTGCGGACGGGCGACACGGCAGGTGCCGCGAAGCCCGCGTCGACGAGCTCCCCGGCGAGGACGTCATGGCCGAGCACCTGCAGGCGGCTCGTGAGCACCGTCGCTTCGAGGCCGGCCGCGATGTCGGCGACGCGCACCCAGTTGACCACTCGCGCCGCTCCGCCGTCTTCCATCTGCTGCGCGAAGAGGTAGGTCTCCTCGCCCTGCGGACCGGGGACGCCGATCTCCTGCGTTCTCGACACCGCCAGGCTCTGCGCCGCCGCGCCTCCCGCGACGGTGAAGGCGAACACGCCTCCGGTGGCGAGGTGACGACGCACACTTCCGTACAGGAGCGAGCGGCCCGCACGATCGAGCAACGTGATGGATGTGGCGCCGATGATCACGAGACCGTATCGCCGCCCCAGGGAGAAGTCGCGCATGTCCGCCACGACGCACTCCACCGTCGATCGCGCAGGAAACGCTCGACGCAGGTGGGAGAGCATGTCGTCGGAGAGATCGATCGCGGTGACCTCTCTTCCCGTTCTCACCAGCGGAACCGTCAGCCTCCCCCCGCCCGCGGCGATGTCGAGGATGGGGTCGTCGGTCTTCCTCGCGAGCGCCAGCACCTCTCGAATCTCTGCACGGTCGGTACCGACCAATCGCTCATAGAAGTCGGTGCCCTCCCCGGAGTACAGATCCAGCTCCCGGGGAACCGCGCCCGCGGTCTCGAGCCGCGCCGATACTGCTTCGGTGATCAAACCGGACATTCACACATCGCCTCTCAACGGGAGCGATGGGGTGCGGGCGGGCATGCTCCACCCGCACCCCGGGGATTAGGTTGCGATCGCTGCCGCGCCGCCGATGATGGCAATGATGTAGCTGGCGTGCTCCCACCATTCCAACGGTGCGTCGATCTGTTCGAGTTCCGTGAACTCCAGAGACGTCATCTGCAATCTGCACCTCCTTCTCGAGCTGTCGGTCGCCGCCCTATGTCAGGGCGAGAATTCCGATGATGACTCCCACGGCGAATCCTCGGATGTAGTCGTCGGTGTCGTTCAGGGCTTCCATGGCCTCGAGTTCCGTGAACTCGAGCGTCGGCGTTGCGGTGTGCATCTTCACCTCCCTTCCGTGTCGCTGCGCGTGCCAGGGATCAGGTCGCCGCGGCTGCGCCGATCCCGATGAGGACCAACGCCCCTATCGCGCCCTGATAGAAGCTCTCCCAACTGGGGGCCTCCATCGTTTCCAGCTCCTGGAACCGGATACTGCTCTCGACTTTCTCGCCCATCTAATTCACCTCCTTCGCAACAGACATCGGAGGTCGGCGATCAGGGCCGACCAGCTCAGAACTCCACCGGGAATCGTGGAGCACGACACGGAAGTCGTCTGCGAGGAGGCCCGGCAGCATCGGGTGGCGTCTTCCCCACGCCCTCTCTGTGGCGACGGAGATGCGGTCGATGTCATCGGGGCTCGGTGTCGGAGCGCGCTCTATTCGCCACCGTTCGATCAGGGCCTCGATGCCCGTCGGCGGGTCCAGCGGCAATGCCATCCCGCCCACGACGTTCACCCAGAACTCCTGGAGACTCTGCCGGTCTCCCCAGCGCACGTCTCCTGCGCAGATCCGCCGCCAGACCGCGCCGATGACCGCCGCCGTGGCGATGATCTTGCGGACCCCCAGCACGAAGGCGATCTCGTTCGCCGCATACCAGTGGCGCGCGCTGTAGGGGTCCGGCCCCCGCAGCGCCGCGCTGCGCTGGGTCGCCGCGCTGAGTCGAGCGAGACGCATCCTTCCCCCGCGCGAGTCCGGGTCACGGGTGGCGGAATCGAGGACGGCTCTCCCGAGCGCGACGGCGTCTCGGTTCTGCCGCGCGCTCCTCCGCGAGCTCGTCGAGGCGCCCGCTACCCGGAGGAAGGCTTCCAATGCTCCCTCCCGGACGGCGGCGTGCGTCAGCGAAGCCAGATTGCCCGGATCGATGATCGCGTGGCGAGGCCTCAGGGCAAGACCGACGATGAGCCGGTATCCGCTGTCGTTCTTGAGCACTCCGACGCTGTTGGTCTCCGACGAGGTGCCGAGCGTCGTCGGCACGGCGATGATGTCGACGGGTGGCAATGCGTGGGGAAGGAGAGTCAGCGCCGACCTCGACGCATGCCCGATGGCGAAGTCGAACACCCGCCCCCGAGCGAGAGCGAGCGCGGCGATCTTGCTGGCGTCGAGGACGGTTCCGCCGCCGACCGCGACGATGACGCTCGGCGATCGACGCACGATCTGTCGGGCCAGTTCGACGACTGCAGCGACGTCGACCGACGACGCATCGATCTGGATCGTCGTGGTCCGGCGCCCGGACGGGAGGGCAACCGGTACCGCCGAATCCACGATCAGGAGGCTCTCTCGGCCGGCCGTGAGGTGCTTCGTCAACCGGCCGGTGGCCCCTTCCCCCTGCCACAGGGTGGGAAGTCGACCGAACTCCGCGGTCATCCCGGCACTCCTCGGGCCAGGCCTGCACGTATGGCCACGTCCACGGCGAGAAGCTCCTCCGCAGTGAATCCGTAGGCCGGGATCAACTCGATGGAGCTGGGGCCCGGTTGCACCAGGACGCCGTTGTCCGCGATCGCGGAGACGACGCGAAGGATGTCGGGCCCAGAGAGCGGGCTCTCGTCCGCGTGGCGGAGCCCGAGTCCCATGAAGCACCCGCGTCCGGTGATCTCCGCGACCACACCGTCCGCCTCCCACTCGGCCGCGAGGCGAAGCAGGTCGATGCCCAGTGCCTGAGTGGTCGACTCCACATCGATGCGGCGCAGTTCCTCGATCACGGCGAGGATCGCCGCCGCACAAGCCGGCGTCCCCGCCTGGGTCTCGCCATGCACGAACGTCCACCCGCCCCGCACGAACTCCGAGGCGACCCGTTCCCCCACCAGGAGCGCCGCCGCACCCATCGCCCCGTTGGTCAGCGCCTTCGAGAGGATGAGGATGTCCGGTGCCGCAGCCCACCTGTCGGTGGCGAACATCGTCCCGGTGCGGCCGAAGCCCGTCGCGACCTCATCAGCGACGATCAGGAAGCCGTACTCCTCGCGCAGTGCGAGCAGACGCTGGACGAACGCCTCAGACAGCGCGTAGGCACCGCTGCCCAGCACGGGTTCGACCACGACCGATGCCACGCGCGCCCCCTCCCGCTGCAGCAGCCGTTCGAGCTCCTCGCCGTCGTCGCGGTGGGATACATGCCGCACCGACCGGCGGTCGACGGCGTAGACGGATTGGAGGAGGTCGTCCCCACTCAGGGCGTGACTGCCGTATGCCGTGCCGTGATAGCTGCCTTTCAGGCCCACGATCAACGAGCGGGTCGCGAGTCCCTTCTGCGCCCAGTACTGCCTGCCCAGCTTCATCGCCGCGTCGTTCGCCGCCCCTCCCGAGGTCGAGAAGATGACGCGGCGGTAGCGGACGGGGTCCGCGAGCTCGATCAGCGCTTCGGCCGCGCGCTGCGCGTACTCATGGGGCGCGCGGAACAGCGAGAGATAGGAGGCATCGTGATTCGCCCTGTTGACGGCCTCGACGACCGTCGGGTTGCCGAACCCGAGAGGGACGTTCCAGAGACCGCTCGTCGCGCAGAGACGTGTGGATCCGTCAGCGAACTCGATCAGGTTCCCGGCAGCGCCGACGGCGACGCGCTCCGGTGCGAAGGTCGAGTCCGCGGGGAGCATCGAGGTCCACAGCGCGTGCGGCGATGTCATCCTTCGGCCCCGTTCGTCCCGTCAGCGGATCCGGTACGCCGGCCCGTGTGGACGTTGAGAGCGGTGCGGGCTTGCAGGCACAGGTCACGCGCGTCCGGTGACGATGTGCCCCGCAGCCGAGCCACGCGCTCGGTGGCGATCTCGATCGTGCTCGACGTCTGTATCACCGCGATGACCCGGGCCGTCGATGGCGTGAGCAGCTGGCGGCGCAGGGTCCCGGTGTCTGCGAGCATGAAACCGGCGGCGGTCTCGAGCAGGAACGGATCCGCAGTCAACGGTTCGGCATCCGAGAGGTCGTCGTCGATCGGGAACCAGCCGAATCCCGAGACCCGGGCGGCGCCGTTCTCTGCGCGGAGCATCTTCATGAGGTCCGTCGCCTTGAGGTAGCGTCCGATCCACTCCCGGCTCGCGAGGTCGGCCGCGAACCCATCGCCCGCCGCGACCTCTCCCAGTGCCGCGGCCCGGGGCAGCGGGATGGCGAGAACGGACGGCAGGTCGTCGACGGTGCCGATGATCCGCCCCTGCACGCCGATGCCGACGCTGCCGTCCGCACCCACCCGCAGCGCCTTCGGAGTCTTCATCTCCCTCGGGCAGTCCAGGGCGTCGCGGTCCGCGAGCAGCACCCGTGGGTCGATCATCGCCGAGGGAAAGACCCCGGTTCGGCGAGCGAGCTCGGCATCCTCGAGGAAGGCCTGCCCGCTGGATGCGTCGAAGAAGCGCACCACGGTGGGGCCGACGATCTGGACGAACGCAGCAGCGACATAGTCCTGGAGTTCGACGCCGTGTTCGCCGAGGAACAGCTCGTCACCCGCTTCTCGCAGTGCGCCTCGGTAGCGCACCACGCTGCCGAGACCGTCGTACATCCCACTCTCCACCGGCAGGAGGACCACGTCGTCGCCGCGCGCCACCTTCGCGACATCGGCTGCCGGAGCCCCGCTCTCGAGGAGGAACACTCGCGAGTGCCCCTCCCCCTGCCCGGTGATCCATGCGCGGAGTGCCCGCGCTCCGCTGACTTCCCCTGTTTCCACCCGCTCACCGTCGTGCATCACAGTCCCGCCTGCCCGCCCGCGGCGGGATCGAGGCCGACCACCGCCAATCGGCATCGGACCTCCTGCACCAGGGAGGCGACGCTGCTCGTCCCCCTGCCGAGCTCGGCCGCCAGCAATCCGACCGCCGCGGACTCGTCCGCCGTCGCGATCAGGCATTCCGCCGCGCGTGCGCTGTCGATGCCGAGCCGGATCCCGCGCCGGCTCACGGGATCGATCAGCATCCACTCCTCGCCGTCGCCCGTCAGCAGGTACGGGACGCGTGGTGAGACGACTCCCGGAAGCGCGGCGAGTTCGTCGAGAGCCCGCACGAGGTGTCCGCCGAAGCCGGAGATGGCGGGGCGACTCGGAACTCCCTCCCATCGACGCAGCAGGTCGATCGCGCCGATGTACCGTGCGAACCACGGCCGGTCGTCGAGATCGGCCTCCAGCATCCCGCGGTCGACGACGCGCGCGAACGCCCGCCCTCGGCCGGCGCCTTCTCCTGCGCGGGCCTCGATGTCTGCCCGCCCGTCGCCCACCTCGCCGAGCAGGAGCCCGTCTGGCCCGTCCCTGTACTCGCCTTCCGCGGTGACGTGCACGCGGGGCAGGGCCTCTCCCTCGCGGCCGGAGCCGAGGAATGACGGCAGGGAGTCGAGCAGAACCGTGCTGCTGAGCAGCGGATCGATGAAGATCCCGGAGTCCTTCGCCGTATCGGCATCGCTCAGGAACGCGGCCACGCCCGCGGCGTTGCACTGCCGGAAGAGAGTGGGCCCGACGATCGGAAGGAAGGGAGCCGCCACGTACTCCCGGAGTTCGAACGTCTGCCCGCCGTCGAACATGATCCGATCGCCGGGCTCGCGCAGAGCACCGTCGTAGGGGATCACCCGGGAGCCGCTGCTCATGACGACACCGCCCGCGGGAGCGAACACGATGTCGTCGAGGCGGGTCTGGCTCAGCACCGCACCGACGTGGTCACCCGCCTCGACGAAGAACACGGCGCCCGTGACGAGGTTCCGTCTTCCGCTGACGCACTGTTCGAAAGCCGTCGTGGTGCGGTGGCGGTCTCTCGCCGTCATGATCGAGCTCGCGTCCATGCTCCCCCTCTGGACGCCGCACCCCCAGCGAATGCGATACGTCCTCACATGAGGCTATACAGGTGACGTGTGACGTGCAATATTTCACATCGGTGGACGTTCAGGTCGCGGACCCCAGAGGCCTGTCACGTCGTCGTCCTCGCATCGGATAGGATGGACAGGTTGTTCCCTGGTGACGTGTCCGAGCGGCCGAAGGAGCACGCTTGGAAAGCGTGTGTTGTGCAAGCAACCGCGGGTTCGAATCCCGCCGTCACCGCCAAAAGTGAAAGAGCCTCCGCGCCAGCGGGGGCTCTTTCACTTTTTATCGAGCACCGGGGATTCGGGGAGGAGCGAGCGCAGCGAGCACCGGAGTCCCGCCGTCACCGCCAAAAGTGAAAGAGCCTCCGCGTCAGCGGGGGCTCTTTCGCTTCGCCCACGCGATCGTTCGGCGTTCAGTCGTCGAAGCGCACGCCGTAGATCTGTCCGCCGGGCTCGGCCGGGAGACGCGTCATCCCGAGCCGTTCGTAGAAGGCGGCGGCTCCGGTGTTGTTCGGATCGATGCCCAGGTGCAGCCCGCGCACTCCGCGTCGGGTCAGCTCGGCGAACAGCGTTTCGATGAGCTGGCGACCGAGCCCCTGACCCTGGGTCTCGGGAAGCAGGTCGATGTGCAGATGGGCCGGGTGATCCGCGACGTTCGGCTCGATGCCGGCGGCGCGGCTGTAGCCGTAGTCGATCATCCGATCCTCCCGCGTGACCACCTCCGCCGGCCGGGGGTGGCGACCCTCGCGCGTCGGCCACCACTCCTCGCGGAACCAGGTGTAGAAGGCGTCGGTGTCGTCGGTCGCGACGATGTAGCCGATCGTGCGCTCGTCATCGCTCTCGACCACCCAGGCGAGGTCGGGATGACGCTCGGCATAGGGGACGGCGAAGAGGTCGCCCCACAGCGAGTCGTCGGAGAGGACGCCGGTCGCATCCGCCCCGGCGTCGGCCGTCTTCACGCAGATCTCATACAGTGCGGCACGATCGGTGGGGCGGTACGGACGGATGCGAGACACGACGACTCCTCTGGGGACGGGTCTTCTCAGCCTATCGGCGCCTCGACCGCCGACTTCTTCTGCTGCACCCACGGGAGCAACCAGGCGGCGAGCACCAGCACCACGCCGGCGCCGACCAGGGCGCCGCCGAGGGTGTCGCTGGCCCAGTGCACCGAGAGGAAGGTGCGCGAGAGCGCCATCGCGAGCACCCACGCCGCGCCGACGATCGCGACCCAGACGCGCGGGAACAGCACCCAGAGCACGAGGGCGATCGTCGCGGCGTTCGCCGTGTGCCCGGAGGGGAACGAGCCGTAGTCGCTCACCACGAGCATGTCGTCGGGCCGCGCCCGCCCGAAGAGCTGCTTGAGCAGTTGCACGCCGGCGGCACTGGCGGCGAAGCAGAGTGCCGCGAACAGCGCGCCACGCCAGCGCCGTGCGAGCACGAGCGCCAGGATCGCCAGCAGCGGCACCCCGAGGATCGCGACCCAGCCGCCGCCGATCCAGTTCAGAACGAGGGCGAAGTCGACCATCCAGTCCGCGCGGACCCCGGCGATCGTCTCGTTCCACCAGTGGTCGAAGCCCGGAGTCTGCGGGTAGGCGAACACGACCACGGCGCCCAGGACCGTTGCGAGCGCGAGGAGGCCCACTCCCCACCACAGCAGCATGCGCCTGTTCATCGTCCTATTCTGTCGGACGACACCTGAAGACTCAGGGAGCGAGCATCCCGACGGTGCGCGGGCGCACGACGAACCACAGCGACAGGATGCCGATCGCGGCACAGCCGACCATGACGGACGCCATGGTGGTCGCGGTGATCCCGGCGTCGTGCGAGAGCCAGCCGACGACGGGCGAGATGAGCCCGGCGACGCCGAAGTTCGTCGCGCCGATGATGGATGCCGCGGTTCCCGCGGCCTTCCCGTGGCGGTCGAGCGCCAGCACCTGCACGTTCGGGAACGTGAAGCCACAAGCAGTCATGAAGACGAACAGCGGGATCACCGTGCCCCACAGGCCGAGGCCGAGCTGGTCGGTGACGATGATCGCGACGCCGGCGAGCAGCAACACTGCGGTCGAGTAGGCCATGACCCACTGCGGTCCGAAGCGTGCGGCCAAGCGGGAGGCGGTCTGCACGCCGACGACCACGCCGAGCGAGTTCACGGCGAAGAGCAGACCGTACTGCTGTGCATCGAGCCCGTGAGTCACCTGGAACAGGAAGGGCGACGCCGACAAGTAGGAGAACAGTCCGGAGAACGTCATGCCGCCGATGACGAGCACGCCGAGGAACACCCGGTCCGAGAGCACCGAGCGGTAGCGCTGCAGCATGGTCGCACCGCCGCGACCCTGGCGCCGGGCGACGGGCAGCGTCTCCGGGATGAACAGGATCGTCGACAGCAGCATGACCACGCCGTAGGCCGCGAGCACGCCGAAGATCCCGCGCCACGGCATGAGCGTGAGCAGCCACGAGCCGATAAGGGGCGCGATGACCGGTGCCACGCCCGAGACCAGAGCGAGGCGGGAGAGCATGACGACCAGTCGACGCCCGCCGAACAGGTCGCGCACGATCGCCATGGCCACCACGCCGCCGGCCGCGGCACCCACTCCCATCAGCACGCGGGCGACGCTGAGCAGCCCGAGGTCCGGTGCGAAGGCCGCCCCGACGCTCGCGAGCACGTGCAGCGCGGTGACGGCGATCAGCGGCACGCGACGACCGACCTTGTCACTGAGCGGTCCGACCACGAGCTGGCCGAGCGCGAACCCGATCATGGTTCCGGTCAGGGTCAGCTGGATCGCGGCGGCCGTGGTCTGGAAGTCCTGCTCCAGCACCGGGAACGCCGGGAGGTAAAGGTCGATCGTGAAGGGGCCGAGGGCGGTGAGCGCGCCGAGCAGGATGATGTACAGCGTGCGGCGGCCCAGGGAGATGGCATCGCCCGGGTGCAGCATGATCGGCGCGGTGGCGGGGTTCGCGCCGAGGGTGCGAATCGCGCCGGTCGCGGTGGGGATGCGGATGCTCCCCGTCGCGGTGCGCTCGGGCTGCGGGATCCGCGATTCGTCGGCGGCAGAATCCCCCGCCTTCACGACGGGGAGGGAATCAGTGCGGGGAGCGTCGGACACGACGTCCTTCCAGAGTTCAGGGGGTGCAAGGGTCGAATCGATTCGACCGGGGAAGCCCCCATGTTACCGCCGCCACGGCCTCGTCCGCCCGCCCACGCGCAGAGCAGAGATGCACCCCCGCGGATGCGAAGGTGCGTCTCTCACGGCCCGGTGCGACGTCAGCGCGAGATGCGGTCGAGTCCCTGCTCGAGGTCGGCGATCAGGTCGCCCGCGTCTTCGATCCCGACGGAGAGGCGCACGATGTTCTCCGGGACCGCGAGCTCGGTGCCGCGCACGGAGGCGTGCGTCATGTCCGGCGGGTATCCGATGAGCGACTCGACGCCACCGAGCGACTCGGCGAGCTGGAACACCGAGGTGCTCTCGACGAAGGCCCGTGCCGCGTCGGCGCCGGCGGCGAGACCGAGCGACAGCATCCCGCCGAAACCGCTCATCTGCTTCGCGGCGATCTCGTGGCCGGGATGCGAGGCCAGTCCCGGGAAGTAGACCTGCGCGAACTCCGGCCGATCCTGCGCCCACTCGGCGATGGCCTGCGCGTTCTCGGAGTGCTGCCGCATCCGCAGCGCCAGGGTCTTGATGCCGCGGGTCGTCAGCCAGGCGTCCAGCGGGGCGGAGACCGCTCCGACCGCGAACTGCTGGAACTTGACCTGATCGAAGAACCGATCATCGCCGAACACGACCGCGCCGCCGAGCACATCCGAGTGCCCGCCCAGGTACTTGGTCGTGGAGTGCACCACCAGGTCGGCGCCGAGCGCGAGCGGCTGCTGCAGCGCCGGCGAGGCGAAGGTGTTGTCCACGACCACGATCAGGCCGGCCGCGTGCGCGATCTCGGCGATCAGAGCGATGTCGACGATCTTCAGGAGCGGATTGCTGGGCGTCTCCAGCCACACGATCTTCGTCTCGGGACGGATCGCCGCGCGGAGCGCATCCACGTCGGAGAGCTCGACCGTCGTGGTCTCGATCCCCCACGGTGCGAGGACCCGGGTGAGCAGCCGGTAGGTGCCGCCGTACACGTCGTTGCCGAGCAGGATGTGGTCGCCGGGCTTGAGGATGCCACGCAGCAGCGCATCCTCCGCGGCGAGTCCCGACGCGAACGAGAGCGCGCTCGCGCCCCCTTCGAGGGCCGCGAGCTGGGTCTCGAGCGAGGACCGCGTGGGGTTGCCCGCACGGTTGTACTCGTAGCCCGCACGCAGGCCGCCGACGCTGTCCTGCACATGCGTCGAGGACTGGTAGATCGGCGGGATGATCGCTCCCGTGACGGGGTCGGGCGCTTGTCCTGCGTGGATGGCTCGGGTGGCGAAAGCGTGATCGGACATGTGTCTCAGCCTACGTCCGCGCCTGCGGGGAGGGCCTCCTGGTTACGCCCCGGGTCGGCCGAGCTCTCGGTGTCTCTCAGCGCGACAGATACGCCAGCAGGTCCTGACGGGTGAGCACGGTGTGCGGCTTGCCGTCTTCGGTCACCAGCAGCGCGTCGGCATCGGCGAGCGCGGCCTTGGCCTGTGCGACGGAGGTGTGGATGCCGACGAGCGGGAGCCTCTCCCCCACGTGCGCGCCCACGGCATCGGTCGCGTTCGCCTCACCGCGGAACAGCAGGTCGAGCAGCCCCTTCTCGTCGACCGTGCCGACCACCTCGCCCATCATGACCGGCGGCTCGGCGCTGAGCACGACCAGCTGCGAGACGTCGTACTCGGTCATCATGCCGATGGCCTCGAGCACGGTGTCGGTCGGGTGGGCGTGCACCAGGTCGGGGATGCCGGCGCCCTGCCGCGACGGACGAGCCGCGAGCACGTCGGCGACGGTCTCCCCGTCCTCCAGCTCGCTGAACCCGTAGGAGCGCATCCATCCGTCGTTGAAGATCTTGCCCAGGTAGCCGCGTCCGCCGTCGGGCAGCAGCACGACCATCACGGCGTCCGCCGGCAGGTCACGCGCGACGCGCAGCGCACCGACGACGGCCATGCCACTCGATCCCCCGACGAGGATGCCCTCCTCGCGGGCGAGGCGCCGGGTCATCGCGAACGCCTCGGCATCGCCGACAGCGACGATCTCGTGCGGCACCGTGGGATCGTACGCACCGGGCCAGATGTCCTCGCCCACACCCTCAACGAGATACGGACGACCGGTGCCGCCGCTGTACACGCTGCCCTCGGGGTCGACCCCGACGATCCGCACCCGCCCTTCCGAGACCTCGCGCAGATACCGCCCCGTCCCCGTGATCGTTCCGCCCGTGCCCACGCCGGCCACGAAATGCGTGACCTCGCCGTCGGTGTCGCGCCAGATCTCGGGCCCCGTGGTCTCGTAGTGGCTGCGCGGACCGTTCGGGTTCTCGTACTGGTTCGGCTTGAAGGCTCCGGGGATCTCGCGGGTCAACCGGTCGCTCACGCTGTAGTACGACTCCGGGCTGTCGGGGGCGACCGATGTGGGGGTCACCACGACCTCGGCACCGTAGGCCCGCAGCACGTCGATCTTGTCTTCGCCGACCTTGTCCGGCAGCACGAACACGCACTTGTAGCCCCGCTGCTGGGCGACCAGGGCCAGGCCGACTCCGGTGTTGCCGCTGGTGGGTTCGACGATCGTCCCCCCGGGCTTCAGATCGCCGGATGCCTCCGCGGCGTCGATGATCCGCGCGGCGATGCGATCCTTCGAGGAACCGCCGGGGTTCAGGTACTCGAGCTTCACGAGCACCGTGCACGCGACGCCCTCGGTGACGTGCTGCAGCTTCACGAGGGGCGTGTCGCCGACGAGGTCGACGATCGAGTCTGCGTACTTCATGCCTTCAGGGTAGACGCGCGGATGCCGCAGACGGGGATGTGTTTCACCCGACCGCGGCATCCGTTCGTCCGAAATGCCCCCTGTGTCTTCCGAAGCGTCAGCCCTTCGTCGATCCCGCCAGCAGGCCGCGGACGAAGTAGCGCTGCAGTGCGAAGAAGACGATCAGCGGCACGATGATCGACACGAAGGCGCCCGCCGTGAGCAGGTACCAGTCGTTTCCTCTCGTGCCCGTGATCTCGGCCAACAGCTTCGTGATCGGCGCCGCGGCGCCGTCGGCGAACACCAGCGCCACGAGCAGATCGTTCCACACCCACAAGAACTGGAAGATCGCGACAGAAGCGATCGCCGGCATCGTGAGAGGCAGCACCACGCGGAAGAAGATCTGCCCACGGGACGCACCGTCGACGCGCGCGGCCTCGATGATCTCTCCGGGGATCTCCGACATGAAGTTGTGCAGCAGGTAGATCGCCAGGGGGAGAGCGAACATCGAGTGAGCGATCCACACCTGGGCGTAGCCCGAGGAGGCACCGAGCGGGGTCGTGACCTGCAGCCCGAAGAGGTTGATCCCTCGGGAGAACGAGCTCAGCAGTGGCACCAGCGCCATCTGGATCGGCACGATCTGCAGCGCGAACACGAAGATGAACAGCGCGTTGCGCCCCTTGAAGTCGATCCACGCGAACGCATAGGCCGCCATGGACGCGATCATCAGCGGCACGATGGTGGCGGGGATCGTGATCGCGATCGAGTTGACGAACGACTCCAGGATCGTGAGCTGCGTCGTGCCGGACTGGAGCACGTCGACGTAGTTCTCGAGCGTCACCTGCGGGTCGGCGAAGAAGGTCCACCAGCCGGTCGTCTGGATCTGGTCCCTCGGCCGGAACGACGAGATGAACAGCCCGAGCGTCGGAATCGTCCACAAAAACGCGATGACGATGGACGCCACCGACGCCCACGGACGGGACAGGCGCTTGCGGGTGCGACCGGCGGCGCCGTCGAACCCGCCGCCGGTGGTGATCGCGCGCGTGCTGACGGCGGCGTCTGACTTCACGGTGTCGGTCATCGGATCTCCCGCTGCTTCTTGATCTGGCGCGCGTTGTAGATCACGATCGGCAACACCAGGATGAACAGGATGACGGAGAGCGCGGCACTGCGTCCCGCCTCGAACTTCGAGAACTGCGTGTACATCTCGTTCGCGAGGGTCGACGTGCCGTAGTTGCCGGCGGTCATCGTGCGCACGATGTCGAACACCTTCAGCGAGGCGATCGAGATGGTCGTGAGCACCACGATGAGCGCCGGGCGGATCGCAGGGACCGTCACCGAGATGAACCGCTGCCACGCGTTCGCGCCGTCCAGCTCGGCCGCTTCCAGCAGCTCCGCCGGTACGCCCTTGATCGATGCGGACAGCACCACCATCGCGAAACCGGTCTGCACCCAGATCAGCACGACGATCAGGAACAGGTTGTTCCACGGCTCATTGAGCAGCCACTGCTGCGGCGTGCCACCGAACCACACGAGGAGCTGGTTGAGCAGACCGATCTGCTCGTACTGCGGGCCACGGTACTCGTAGATGAATCGCCAGATGATGCTCGCCCCGACGAAGGAGATGGCCATCGGCATGAAGACCAGCACCTTGTAGATCTTCTCGCCCCGGGTGCGATCGATGAACACGGCGTACGCGAGGCCGACGATCGTGGAGACCGTCGGAACCAGGAGCACCCAGATGATCGTGTTGATGACGGCGGTGATGCCGTCGGATTGCGTGAAGATCCAGAGGTAGTTCGACAGGCCGACGAACTCCTTCCCCGAGGAGTTCATGAACGACGAGAACATCGTCTGGATCGACGGCAGGACGAGACCGATGATCAGCAACAGCAGCGCCGGAGCCATGAAGGCCACGAGCTGGATCAGATATCCCGCGCCATCGCGGGAACGGTAGTCGAGCCAGAAGAACAAGGCGCCGACGGCGACGGCGACTCCCATCGCCCAGTAATAGGAGTTGAAGAAGAACATCACCGCGAGCGGGATGAGCAGGCACATCGCCAATCGGACGAACGTGTAGACCTTCCCCCTACGGGGAGCGATGTCCACCAGGAGCAGGATGATCGCCACGACCACCGCGAAGGCGATGACCACGGCGACGGCCTGCAGGACCGGCGGGAGCGAGCCGATCCATTTGAAGAAATTAGTCGCGTTCACGGATTCCCCTTCATCACGCGGACCGGATCATCGACGCACACGTCGGAGTGCGCGCCGTGGGGTCAGAGGGGCCGCCCCGGTGCGGGGCGGCCCCTCTGCTGGATCAGCTGCTCGGCCAGCCGGTCTCGATCTGCGTGAGCACCTCATCGGTCGAGGTGCCGTTGACCCATGCGACCATGCCCTTCCAGAACGTTCCGGCACCGACGGCACCGGGCATCAGGTCGGACGCGTCGAATCGGAAGGTGGTGTCCGGGTCCTGCAGGATCTTGATGGTCTCCTGGAGGATCGGGTCCTTCGCGTTCGCGGGGTCGAGGCCGTTGTTCGCGGAGGTCACGCCGCCGAGGCTGACGCGGCTGTTCGCCCACTCAGGGCTGGACAGGTACGCGAGCACCTTCTGCGTCGCCTCGGAGTCGCTGAACCCGCCGACGATCTCACCGGCACCCGTCACGGCCGTGTCGCCCTCGGTCTCGCCCGGCAGCATGAATGCCCAGACGTCGCCGTCCTCCGCGACCTTCGTGCCGTCGGGGAAGAAGCCCGACAGGAACGAGGCCTGGTGGGTCAGCGCGCACTCGCCGCCGGCGAGCTTCGGAGCGACATCTCCGAACGCGGTGGAGTTGATGGAGCGCACGTCACCGAAGCCGGCGTTGACGTTGGCCGGGTTGAGCAGGATGCCGCCGACCGAGTCGAACGCCTGCTTGATCTGCGGGTCGGTGAACTTGACCTCGTTCGTGACCCACTGGTCGTAGACGTCCGGTCCGGACTGACGCAGCACGTAGTCCTCGATCCAGTCCGTTCCCGGCCAGCCGGTCGCGGTGCCCGATTCGAAGCCGGCGCACCATGCGGGGGTTCCGGTGGTCGCCTGGATCTTCTCGGTGAGGGCGGTCATCTCGTCGAGCGTCTTGGGAACCTCGACGCCCCACTCCTTGAACTTCGCCGGCGAGTACCAGATCCAGCCCTTGACGTTCGCCATCAGCGGGGCGCCGTAGAAGGTGCCGTCGACGGTGCCGTAGTTCACCCAGTCTTCGGTCCAGTACTCGTTGGCGTTCTTCTCGACCTCTTCGGGTGCGGGCTTCAGGTAGTCGCGGTCCGCGAAGTCCTTGAACAGTCCCGGCTGCGGGAAGATCGCGATGTCCGGCGGGTTGCCGCCCTGGGCGCGCGTGCCGAGCTGGGTCTCGAAGTCCTGGCTGCCCTCGTACTTGATCGTGATGCCGTTCTCGTCGGCCCAGTCCTTCCAGGACTCCTGGAGGAGCTTCGCCTCGTCATCGACGATCGTTCCGTAGATGGTGACGGTGGCATCGCCCCCATCGCCGCCGTCGGTGCCCGGTGCCCCTCCGGGAGCCCCGCATCCGGCGAGCGCGATGCCCGCGACCCCCAGCAGGGCGAGCGGCGCGTAACGCCGGGAACGCTGTGACAGAGCCATGTGAATTCTCCTCTTCGAGTACAGGTTCCCGACTGGTGCGACGCCACCCCGGGGCATCGTTAGGGAACCGATTCCAGGCCAACCTACTGGCCATGCGCACCCCCGCACAACACGCTAGGGTCACAAGCTCGCAACCATTCGACGTGCTCGCGCCCCCGACGTGGGAGCGCTCCCTCGCTTCCGCTCTGGAACCGGTTTCTTTTTCGTATGCCGGCGACTACGATTTGACGCGGCGCGCACCCCCGCGTCGGGGCCACGCAGCTGCGTGATCAGGTCGAGGAGGACCGATGAGCACGATCGCGGACGTCGCGTCGCGTGCCGGCGTATCGAAGGCCACCGCCAGTCGCGCCCTGAGCGGCCGCGGGTACGTGTCGGAGACCACCCGGCAGCGCGTCGAGGACGCCGCTCGCGATCTCTCCTATGTCGCCCACTCCTCCGCGACGAGCCTGGCCACCGGGCGCACGCAGACAGTGGGCGTCGTGATGCCGCCCGTGGACCGATGGTTCTTCGCCGAGCTGCTCGCCGGCGTTCAGGAATCGCTGTTCGCCCTCGACTACGACCTGTCGCTCTACGGCGTGCCGGAAGGGTCGCAGACCAGGGAGCGGTTGTTCGAGAGCGTGCTTCCCGGCCGGCGGTTCGACGGGATCATCGCGGTCGGCATCCAGCCGAGCGCCCGGGAGCTCGAGCGCCTGCAGCAGACCGGGCGGCCGCTCGTGAGCGTCGGCCCGTACAGCGAGGGTTCCAGCGCGGTGTCGATCGACGACACGGCCGCCGCGCGCATCGCGACCGAGCACCTCATCGAGCTCGGGCACACCGACATCGCCTTCGTCGGCGGATCGACGGACGCGGCCACGCTGAGCTACGGTGACGCGCAGCGGCTGGAGGGTTATCGCGGCGCATTGCAGGCGGCCGGAATCGCGGCTCATGCGCGCGTCGCCGGCGGGGCTCCGACGATGCCCGGCGGGTACACCGCGGCAGCGGGACTGCTGGGAGACCGACGGCGGAGGCCGACGGCGATCGTGGGAGTGTGCGATGAAGCCGCGATCGGGGCGATCATCGCCGCGCGGCGACTCGGAATCGCCGTGCCGACCGAGCTCAGCGTCGTCGGCATCGATGATCACGAACACGCCGACATGTTCGCGCTGACCACGATCGGACAGTCACCGCGCGACCAGGGCCATGAGGCGGTGCGCCTCCTGACGCAGCGGATGGAGCACCCCGACGCACCGCTGGAGCGCATCTACGCGGCGTCGGCCCTCGTCGTGCGCAGCTCGACGGCTCCTCCGCGCTGACTTCGCAGCATGCCGGGATGCAGGCCGGGCTCGTGGTGCCACGCGACCCCGGCCCGGGCTCCTGGTGCACCGGGAGGACAGCCCCGGGAAGCGTCGGCAACGGCGGAAACCACCCGGAACGCACGAAGGCCCCGGGGCGAACCCGGGGCCTTCGACGAGAAACGCGTGAGCGTCGCGATTACTTGAGGGTAACCGTGGCGCCTGCCTCTTCGAGAGCAGCCTTGGCCTTCTCGGCGGTCTCCTTGTTGGCGCCCTCAAGGACGGCCTTCGGGGCACCGTCGACGACAGCCTTGGCCTCGCCGAGACCCAGCGAGGTGAGCTCGCGGACGGTCTTGATGACCTGGATCTTCTTGTCGCCAGCAGCCTCGAGGATGACGTCGAAGGAGTCCTTCTCTTCCTCAGCCTCAGCAGCGCCTGCGCCACCCGCGGCACCGGCGACGGCGACGGGAGCAGCAGCGGTGACCTCGAACTTCTCCTCGAACGCCTTCACGAACTCGTTGAGCTCGATGAGGGTCAGGCCGGCGAACTGCTCGAGCAGTTCCTCGGTGGAAAGCTTCGCCATGATGTATCTCCTAGATAGATGGGGTTTGTAGACGAGATCGCAGGTCGCTTACGCGGCCTCTGCGGTCTCCAGCTTTTCGCGAAGAGCATCGATGGTGGCGGCAGCCTTGCCCATCGTCGCCTTCATCATGCCCGCAGCCTTCGCCAGCAGAACCTCACGGCTCTCGAGCGCGGCGTACTTGTTGACCTCGTCCGCGGTGAGGGCGTTGCCCTCGAAGATGCCGGACTTGATCACGAGAAGCGGGTTGGCCTTGGCGAAGTCACGCAGAGCCTTGGCGGTGGCGACGAAGTCACCGTGCACGAACGCGACAGCCGACGGACCCTTGAGGTCGTCGTCCAGCGCGGAGATGCCAGCCTTGTTGGCGGCGATCTTGGTCAGCGTGTTCTTCACCACGGCGTACTCAGCGTCCTGACGGATGCTGTTGCGCAGCTCCTTGAGCTGGGCAACCGTCAGACCGCGGTACTCGGTCAGCAGAACGGCAGTCGAGTTCTCGAATGACTTCGTGAGCTCGGCGACCGATGCATCCTTCTGCGCCATGGTCACTCCTTGGTGTGTACGAGGCGCCGCACGGTGGTGAGGCGCCGACCTGGACCACCTGCAAGAAAAAAAGCTCCGGCGCAAGCGCACGGAGCTTTGAGAGTTCGTGGCCTGCGCGGGCCCCTGCTATGCAGAGCTTCGATCGCTGCGTGCTTGCGCACACGACGATGACCAGCGGTCTTCGGTTCGAGATAACTGTACCCCACCCGCCCCGCTCCCCCAAATCCCCACCCCTCCGCCACCGTCCGTCCTCCGTCCTCCCTCCTCCGCCTCTCCGCCCCTCCGCCCTCCCTCCACCCTCCGCCCTCCGCCCTCCGCCCTCCGCCCTCCGCCGAGCGCACCGGATCTCAACGAGTGCACGGGTTCCCAGCACGAAGTTGCCGTGCGCTCGGCGAGATCCCGTGCACTCGACGCGACAGCCTGGCAGCGGGGCGACTCAGGGTGGGGTGATGTGGAAGGAAGAGAGGCGTGTAGCCAAGGCGGCGGGGGTTGCGATGTGCTCAGACCCCCACCGCGCGAAGCCCCAACGGGTTCGACCCCGGATCCAGTCCTCTCGCTGCTTCTCTGCCAACAGCACCTGCTCGAGCGTGCGCTCCGAGCGCAGCGCTTCATCGAGGTATTTGGTCTTTCCATCGAACTCGCCGAAGCTGCGGACATCGGTAAGCCCGAAGTCGACGAAGTACTGCGTGCCGTCCGGTCCGTCGACCGGAACCTGCAGCTCGGGATCGGCGAAGCCGAGTCTGCGCAGTTGCAGTCGGCTCACGCTCTCGCCGGGAAGCTGCGCCCGCCCATCGGCGAACTCCGCCACCCACCGTGCCTGACGGATCCCCCGGGCACCTCCGGCCTCGCTCAGCCTCTCGCCGAGTCCACGACGCCACGCGACGACAGCATCCAGGTCCCACTCCCATTGCCGCTCGGCAATCTGCCGCTCCGCCGCATCAGCCGCTGCGACGGCCGCGGCCACCGGCAGCGAGCGGATGAGATCGAAGACCGTTCGCGACAACGACGTGCATCGGATCCCGCCGCGCACTGTGACGTCGGCGGCCGGCAGAGGAGCGACATGACGGAACACATCCGGTGCACTCGAGATGCGCCTCGGCGTCGCCGTCGTCATGTGCACCCGGGCGGGCCGCATCGCGTAGAGCGGCAAACCCCAGAGCACGGCGGCGGACGCGTGCGACATCACGGCTGGCCCCCGTGCGTCGCGCGCCACCGCGATGACATGGGCGTGGTGCCTCTGCTCCGGCCACAGATTCTCCCGAGCAGTCGAAGACATGAACCATCCACGGCGGAAGGCGAAAAGCTCTCCTTCCCGCACCGCAGCGGTGATCCTCCGATCCGTCCATCCGTGTTGGAGGAGGTCTGTGCGCGAGCGGACGAGCTGAGTAAGAGCGGGTGATACGTGCGGCATGCCCCATGGTTGCCTCTCGCCACCCCTCACTTTCCCTCTTTCCCCACCCTCCCCCGCCGTCCCTCCGTTTCCTCGTCCGTTCTGCGAATGTGCAGGAGCACTGGCACGCTCGTCGCGTGCACGGGATGTCGCCGAATGGACGGCGTACTCACGTACAGGTCCCGTGCGCTCGACGAGATGCCGTGCACTCGACGGCGAAACGAGGCAGGGAGCGGCAGGGAGCGGGAGGGGCGGGGCGGGGCGAGGGCGGGGGGGCGGGAGGGCGGCGTGTACGGGAGGGAGGGTCGGCGCGCGGGGTTAGGGTCGAAGGGTGACCCCGGAACTCTCTGCACGCATCGTCGCGGACTCCCGCGACCGCGTGGCATGGTTGCGAGCCCGCTCGCGGGGCATCACGGCCACCGACGTGGCAGGTCTCACCTCGGAGAAGTCGATCGCCCGCGCGGCCGACTCCAAGCTCGGCGGCGGACCCCGCTTCGGCGGCAACGCCTACACCGATCATGGTCGACGACGCGAGCCCGAGATCGCGGCATGGGTCGCGGCCACCCATGGCATCCTTCCCTCCTCCGCACTGTTCCGCGCCGAGGTCGAGCACCGGCACCTGGCCACCCCCGACGGCATCGCGGTCGACGCCGACGGACGCGTGAAGCTCGCCGAGATCAAGACCACGAACAAGGCGTTCCGGGGTATCCCGCGCACCTACCTCCGTCAGGTGTGGTGGCAGCAGCACGTGCTCGGTGCCGAGCGGACCCTGTTCGTCTGGGAAGAGCACGTCGACTTCGCCCCGATCCACGATGAGCCGCGCTGCGTGTGGATCGACCGCGATGACCGCGAGATCGCGAAGCTCGTCGGCCTCGCCACGGATCTCATCGATGAGCTCTACCGACGCACCACCGGCCAGCAGGTTCCGAGCCGGGTGATGGATGCCGCCGCGAGCCGGCGCGAACAGCTCCGTGAACGCGACGCGTTCCGCGCGCTGGCCCTCGCCGACTGATCCGACCCCGCCGAGGCCGAGCCCGGCCTCACGTGCAGGTGTTGTTGCCACCGAGACCGAGCAGACCTCCGACCGAGAGCGTGCGTGTCGCGGCCGGTGAGACCCACGACGTTCCCGCGTAGATCGTCTCGACCTTCACCGCGTTGGACGATCCAAGAAGACTCCCCAGCAGCGTGTTCAGCAATCCGGAGCTGATCGTGGACGAGTAGGTGTAGGGGCCGGATCCGCTCTGCGTGACGTTGCTGTTGTCGACGACGACGTTGTTGATCGACAGCCGCTGCTGCACGGTCAGGTAGGGCGATGTCCACGTGATCGTGAAGCCGGTGAACGTGCCGAGGAAGCTCGTCACCGTGCACGAGGTGACCACGGGGGCGGCCAGGGTCGCCGCGGTGAACGTGCGCGTCGCATACTCGCTGTCGGTGAATGCGGCGTCGGTGACCTGCACAGCGGGCGTCGAGGCGACGCCGACGAGCACGACGAGGCCGAGGGCTCCTGCCAGGATGCGTGCGCGCGTCGGCCGCCTCATCGTCGACTCCGCGTCTCTGACGTCGCGCGTCGACGCCGACCCGCGAGTGCGATGCCCGACGCCACCAGCGCCGAGCCGGCCATGACCGCCCACGGCATGCCCTGTGGCAGCCCCGTCGTCGCGAGGCCGCCGTCCGACCCCACGATCACCGTCTCGCCCGCCCCCTGCGCGTGCACGCGCACATCGGTGCTGCCCGCACCCGCACCCCCGGAGGGATCCAGGAAGATCGCGAGGCGAAGATGCGCCGTCTCGGTGTCGGCGACCTGTGCGAGCGGGATCTCGACCCCGTCGCGCGGGATGCTCCACGCCGTACGAAGCGTGGCGGCACCATGGGGACATCCGGCGTCGGTCCATTCCTGCAGGCACAGGGAGACGTCGAGGAGCAGCTGCGCATCACCCGTCGCGCTGACCGCGATCCGCACGACCCCCGGATCCGGGGCATCGGCACTCACCGCGATGTCCCATTCCACCGGCTGTCCCGGCAGCAGACTGCTGGCTGCCGTCCAGTCCGCGACGGAGACGAGGCGCAGGACCGACCCCTGGATGATCTGCGTCGTCGGCGCACCCCATGCGGCCGTCGGCATCGTGACCACCGGCATCGTGACCGCGAGGACGGAGAGCAGGACGACGGCGAGCGCGCGCCTCATGGCCCGTTCCCGTCGGGATCGCGCCCGGACCGGCGCTGCCCGCGCGGCCAGAACGCCCAGACGACCAGCGACGTCGCCGCAACTGTCAGGGCTCCCAGCACGATCGGGTTCCCCATACCCGCGACGACGAGCGCGATACCGGGAACGGAGAACAGCACCTTCCGCACCGATGTCACCGAGTAGGGGAAGGGATCGTCTGCGGCGTTCGCGTCGCCACGCATCGTGATCACCCGTTCATCCGCGCTCGCACCCCGGACGATCGTGGTGACGCGGTGGGTCACCGGCAGCTCCCCTTCGCGGTCGACGGTCACGACGTCGCCGACCTCGATCTCGGTCGCCGGGACGCGCTGCACCACCGCGACGGAGCCCGCGGGGATCGTTGGGGACATCGACCCTGTGCGGAACATGATGAGCGTGATCTGCGCCGTGAAAGCGAGCACGACGAGCAGGATGCAGATCGCCCCGGCGACCGCGGCCATCCAGAGCAGCGCGTCGCCGATCACACGCCCCGGCCGCATGCCGGTATGTACCCTCGCCGCGGTCGCGTGGGGTTCGACCGCGGCGAGGGACGTCTCTTTCTCGCGCAGGCTCCTTCGCGTCATGGGGGTCGTCATCTCGTCCTCCTCCCTGCCATCCGCGCCTACGACGACGTTCCGAGGAACTGCCAGGTCTGCGTCATCGAGAGTCCCTGCGCGGCGTTCGGGGCCGTCGTCGGGAGGGTGACCGCGAAGCAGTAGTTGACCTGAGCCGCACCGTTCGCCGTCACCGCCTGCGTCCCCGACCCCCCGGCGGTGAGCGCCGACCCGTCCGCGACGACGGCCGTCCCCGCCGCGTACGTGGTCGCGTTGCAGGTGGTGCCCGCGATCGTGCGCACACCGTAGGTGAGATACGTCGCGAGCCCCGTGCCGCCGGGTGTTCCCGCGGTCAGCTGGAGGGTTCCCGCCACCGAGGGGTTCGCCGTCTTCACGCTGAACAGCGCATACGTCGCGTTCCCCGGCGCCATCGCGGTGGGTGCGAGCTGGAAGTTCAGGGTCGCCGCCGCGCCCGTGGTGGCGTGACTCGAGAACGTGGAACCGTCGACCGCTCCGACGATGTCGAATCTCCCGGCCGTGAAGCTGGCGGATCCGTACTCGGAGTCATTCCAGGCGGCGAGGGTGGCGGCGACGCCGATGCCGAGCACGAGCCCGCCCGCGAGGACGGCTCTCAGCCGACGGGAGCGCAGCCGCCGCCTCTCCCGCACATCTCTGCGGGTGACCATCACATGCTCAGTTCGTCGACGTGGCCGTGAACTTCCAGGTGGCGTTGGTCACCAGGCTCGGCGTGAGCGACGCATCCGCCGTCACCTTGAAACACAACTGCACCGCCGTGCCGGGCACGGCCGATGTGCCGCCGGCCGTGAGCGGAACCTGCGTCACGCCGGTCTGCACATCGAGCGTCGCTCCGGTCGCGATGGGCGTGCCCGTGGCACTCGCCGCGTTGCACGTGGCGCCCGGCGCGAGCTGGTAGATCGAGTACGACAGATGACCGGTGTTCGAACTCGCGGCGGGGTCGGCCGTCGTGCCGTCGGCGACGAGGTTCGCTCCGCTCGTGGTGCCGGCTGCGAGGCGCACCCAGAATCCGGCGTAGACCGAACTCGTCGGCGACATGTTGCCCACGAGCCCCGCCGGCAGGGTGAAGGCGAGAGTCGCCGCGGTGCCGGCGGAGTTGTGGTCGGCGTACGCGGTGCCGTCGGTGGACCCCTGCAGATTGAATGCGCCCGCGGTGAACGTGCCGTTCGCGAACTCGGAGTCGTTCCAGACCGCGAGCGTCACTGCGGTGCCGATGCCGAGCACGAGTCCACCGGCCAGTACCGCCAGGACCTTGCGCTGGGTTGCCTTGGTTGCCATGTCGCTTCCCCCTCAGGAATTCGTGAACCACGCGAATGCCTGTCGTCCGGTCGCCCCTCAACGACCCCGCATCCGCGCGTTTGCGCCATCCTCTCCCCGCCTCATCCGCAGAACAAGGCGATTTCGCGCACGACATTCGCTCATCCCGCGCAGATCCGAATCCCTCTCGAAGATCGTTGACGTATATCAACGATCGGCGTATAGTTGACGCAGTTCAACCATCTCGTGCGCGCCAGAGCTGTCGCAGCATCTCCACCACCCTTCTGCGAAAGGTCACGCATGACCACGGATTCCCCCGTCAAGATGACGCATCGCCAGGTGCTCGAAGCCCTCACCGGCCTCCTCCTCGGCATGTTCGTCTCGATGATCGCGACCACGGTGGTCTCCACCTCGATGCCGGTCATCGTGCACGACCTCGGCGGCGACCAGGCCGCCTACACCTGGGTCATCACGGCGACGCTCCTCACCACCGCGATCTCGACCCCGATCTGGGGCAAGCTCGCCGACCTGTTCAATCGCAAGCTGTTGATCCAGATCGCGATCATCGTCTTCGTCGGAGCGACCGCTGCGGCCGGATTCGCGCAGGACACCAACACCCTCATCGCCTTCCGCGCCATCCAGGGCATCGGCGGCGGTGGGCTCGCCGCCCTCAGCCAGGTCATCATGGCCGACATCATCAGCCCGCGCGAGCGCGGCCGCTACATGGGTCTGTTCGGTGCCGTGATGGCTGTCGCCACCGTGGGCGGCCCGCTGCTCGGCGGATGGATCACCGACGTCGCCAACTGGCGCTGGAACTTCTTCGTCGCCCTCCCCTTCGCCGTGGCCGCACTGATCATCCTGCAGAAGACTCTGCACATCAGCACCGAGCGCACCCGCAAGGTGTCGATCGACTACGTCGGCATCGTGCTGCTGTCGGCCGCCGTCTCGCTGATCCTCATCTGGATCACCAACGCCGGCTCGACGTTCGACTGGTGGAGCACAGAGACCGTGCTCATGGTCGGCGGCGCCATCGTCTCGGCCATCGCCTTCATCATCGTCGAGCTCAAGGTGCGCGAGCCGCTCATCCCGCTCACGCTGTTCCGCGGCCGCACCTTCACCCTCTCGGTGCTCGCGTCGATCTCGATCGGCGTCGCGATGTTCGGCACCTCGGTGTACCTCGCGCAGTACATGCAGCTCTCCCGCGGTGCGACGCCGACCGAGGCCGGGCTCATGACCCTGCCGATGATGGCCGGCCTCCTGATCTCGTCGATGGTCATCGGCCAGCTCGTCACCCGTTTCGGCAAGTGGAAGGGCTACCTGATCCTCGGGTCCGTGCTGCTGATCGCGGGCTCCGTGATGCTGTCCACGTTGCACTACGACACGAACTTCGTCCTCGTCTCGATCTACATGTTCGTGATGGGCGCGGGCGTCGGCATGACCATGCAGAATCTCGTGCTCATCGTGCAGAACGTCGCGAAGCCCAGCGAGATGGGCGTCGCGAGCTCGGGCGTGACCTTCTTCCGCAGCCTCGGCGGCACGATCGGCGTCTCCGTCATGGGCGCCGTGCTCGCGAACAGCCTCACCGGTCTGTTCAGCGACGGCAAGGAGCGCATCGGGGCAGCGATCGCCCAGCTCGGCGACAAGGGCGCCGAAGTCGCCGCACAGCTCTCCAGCGGAACACTGCCGGAGGTCCGACTCCTCCCGGAACCGGTGCGCTCGATCATCGAGGACTTCTACGCCCAGGCCATCTCGCACGCGTTCCTGATCGGCATCCCGCTCGCGGTGATCAGCCTCATCGCGATCCTGTTCCTGCCGAACCGACCGCTGACGACGATGACCACGACGGAGCGCGCCCAGGCGGACGCCGCGAAGAAGAAGCCCGTCGACGGCAGCGTCGACGGCGCGGTCGACGTGGCGATCGCCGACGCGACTGCGCTCTCCGGTGCCCCGACGACCGGTACCGTGACGGTCGTCGACCGCGCAGGTGACCGTGGGGACGGCGCCTCCGATGCCCGACGCTGAGAAAGACATCGACACCCCGGAGGCGCGGGCCGAAGCGGTCCGCGCCCTCGAGGCGGAGTTCAGTGAGCTGATCACGCACTTCCGCCGCGTCATCACCGAGAACGCCCATCGGGTGAGCCCCGGTCTGCTGCCCGGCGCCTACAAGATCTTCACGACGATCGCCCGATGCGAACGGGTGACCGTGTCGACGCTGTCCGAGCGGATGCTCATGGACAAGGGACAGGTCAGCCGCACGGTGCGCGAGCTGGAGGAACTCGGTCTGATCGAGCGCACCGCCGACCCCGCCGACGGCCGTTCGTCCCTCCTGGAGCTCACGCCCCTCGGCACGGAGCGGTTGTCAGCGGCTCGACTGCCGCAGGAGGGCCTGCTGCTGCGCACGCTCGAGCAGTGGAGCCTCACCGACATCGGCAACCTCACCCGGCTGCTGCACGCCCTCGGTTCGGGCGTGACGCCGGGTTCGTCCGCCGCCGAGTGATCGGGGCGCCGCCGAGCACGCGCCGGGCCTCGGTGGCGACCTCCGCGGCGATCGTGTCGAGCAACTCCGAGCGCAGGTTCCACTGCTGCCAATAGAGCTGCACGCGCAGGGTCGGTCCCCCCAACGGCACGAGCCCAGCCGACTCCTGCAACAACGGCACCATCCCCCAACCGAGCCCCAGGGTGACGGCGAGGGCGTAGTCATGGGATGCCGGGACGTAGTGCCGCGGCACGCCCTCCTGCGCGACCGACATCGCCCTGAGCCATTCGTGCTGCAGCGTATCTCGACGGTCGAAGTCGACGAACGGCGCGGCCGTCAACGCGGTCGATGTCACTCCCTTCGGGAACCATCGGGCGGCGAACCCCGGCTCTGCCATCGCCCGATACTCGAGCACTCCGAGCGGCGACACCGAGCAGCCGGAGACCGGAGTCTCCTCGCTCGTGACGGCCGCCATCACCGTCCCCGATTCCAGCAGACGGGCGGTGAAGTTCTGGTCGTCTCGATGCAGGTCGAAGTCGATGTCGTGCGCGGCGGACAGGCGCGCGAGCGGAGCGAGGAACCACGTCGCCATCGAGTCGGCGTTGACCGCGAGGGGGATGCTGATCCTGCGCGCCCCGCCGGCCTCGTCGATACCCACGCCGGCCAGCGCATCATGCTCCAGCAGAGCGACCTGCCGCGCCAGACGGACGACCGCCTCCCCCGCCTGCGTCAGCCGTGCGGGCTTGGTGCGCACGACCAGGATGCGCCCCAGCTGCTGCTCGAGAGTCTTCAACCGCTGACTCACCGCGGAAGGAGTGATCTGCAGTCGCCTCGAGGCGGCATCCAGTGTCCCTTCGTCGACGATGGCGGCGAGGGTGGCCGCGAGTTCGGGATCGATTCGCACATCAGTGATGCTAATGGTTCGGTAGAAATCTTCGCTTCTCTTGATGTCCTGCCGTTCCTAGGCTGTATCCATGCTCACGGTTCTCGCCGGCCTCGGCCTCGGTCTCTCCCTCATCGTCGCCATCGGCGCGCAGAACGTCTTCGTGCTGCGTCAGGGGATCCGCCGCGAGCACGTCCTCGCCGTTGTGGCCATCTGCGCGCTCTCCGACGCAGCGCTGATCGCGGCGGGCGTCGCCGGGCTCGGCTTCGTGATCTCTGCCGCGCCGTGGCTGGTGGTCGTCGCACGATGGGCGGGGGCGCTGTTCCTGCTGACCTATGGCATCCTGGCCGCACGCCGGGCCTGGCGTGGAGGTGAGGAGCTGGTCGTCGAGACCTCCGACTCCTCGCCCTCCGCATCGCTCGCATCGAGCGGCGTGACGGCGACGCTCACTCGCACGCGGTTGACACCCGTGATCCTGACGACGCTCGCCCTCACGTGGCTCAACCCGCACGTGTACCTCGACACCGTGCTGATGCTCGGATCGATCGCCGCCACCCACGGCGACGAGCGCTGGCTGTTCGCGGGCGGGGCGATCGCCGCCAGCATCCTGTGGTTCACGGTGCTGGGGTTCGGCGCCCGCTATCTGGGGCGCTGGTTGCGCACCCCGCGGTCGTGGCGCATCCTCGACGCCGTGATCGCGGTGGTCATGATCGCGATCGCGATCAGCCTCGTGCTGCCGGTGCTAGGAATCTGAGCGGAGTCAGACGCTGTCGATCTGCGCGAGCCGGGCGCGGACGAGCGTCTCGAGCACCTCGCCCGGGATCGGATGCTCGGGCTGGAACCGGATGGTGCCCTTGTCGACGCTGACTCCCGGATGCCCGTCGAGCATGTCGGCGACGGCGGCGACGGCATCCGGGCTGAACGGGTAGATGCCGATGTGCTTCTTGGCGCGCATCACCGAGAGCAGCGGCTTGCCGCCGTGCACGAGCGCGGGCATGCCGTAGCCCTTGCCCTGCTCGGACTCCGGCGCCTCCTGACGCGCGACCGCGTAGACCCGATCGATCGCCTCACGATCCGCCGTGGTGAGCTCTGCCAGGTAGTCGTCGATGGTTCCCACGAGGGCATCCTGCCACCGATCGACGCGCAGGGCGAGGACCGTGCGCGATCAGACGCCGTCGAGCGGACGCATGATGCGGGTGAGGAAACGCTTCGTGCGCTCGTGCTTCGGCGCGCTGAAGATCTCGGCCGGCGGCCCCTGCTCCACGACGACGCCGCCGTCCATGAACAGCACGTGATCGGCGGCTTCGCGCGCGAAGCTCAGCTCGTGGGTGACGACCGCCATGGTCCAGTTCTCGTCCGCGAGCTCCTTGATCACGAGCAGCACTTCGCCGACGAGCTCCGGATCGAGCGCACTGGTCGGCTCGTCGAACAGCAGCAGGTCGGGCTTGAGCGCGAGCGCGCGCACGATTCCCACGCGCTGCTGCTGCCCTCCGGAGAGTTGGTGCGGGCGGGCATCCGCCTTGTCGGCCAAGCCGACCCGGTCGAGCAGCGCGAGCGCCTCGGCCACCACCTCGGCCTTCGGACGCCCCTGCACCCGCCACGGCCCCTCGATGACGTTCTCGAGAACCGTCAGGTGCGGGAAGAGGTTGTGGTGCTGGAACACCATCGCGGAACGGTCGCGCAGCGCGAGTCGCTTCTGCTTCTGCACGCGGGGCTTCGGCTGCACGGCGGGCGCGAAGTCGATCTCCGGCCCGCCCGCGACCACGATCGTGCCGGCGTCCGGTGTCTCGAGCCCGTTGAGCGCACGGAGCACGGTCGTCTTACCCGAGCCGCTGGGGCCGATGAGCACGACGACCTCGCCACGGTGCAGAGTCAGATCGATGCCGCGGAGCACCTCGTTGTCACCGAAGCTCTTGTGCAGGCCACGGGCGGTGAGCAGAGCCTCTGAAGTGTTGTCAGTGCGCGACACGACTGTCGAGCCTCCTCTCGAGGGCGCTCTGTCCGAATGACAGCACCAGGCAGAACACCCAGTAGACCAGCGCCGCGGCGAGGTAGAGCACCATGAACTCGTAGGTCGTCGACGCGATCTGCTGGGCCACCTTGAACAGCTCGGTCACGAGGATCAGCGACGCGAGCGAGGTGTCCTTCACGAGGGAGATGAACGTGTTCGACAGCGGCGGCACCGACACCCGCGCCGCCTGCGGCAGGATGATGCGCGTGAGCGTGCGCGTGCGGTTCATCCCCACGGTGTACGCGGCCTCCCACTGCCCCTGCGGGACGGAGAGGATGGCCGCACGCACCACCTCGGCGCCGTAGCCGCCGACATTGAGCGACAGCGCGATGATCGCGCTCGGCCATGGATCGATCGTGATCCCGATCGACGGCATGCCGTAGAAGATCACGAACAGCTGCACCAGCAGCGGCGTCCCCCGGATCACCGAGATGTAGAACCGCGCGACGCCAGAGAGGATCGGGTTCACGGAGATCCGCATCAGCGCGATGCCGATGGCGATGACGAGTCCCAGCGTGAACGATGCCAGTGCGAGCGGCACCGTCGCCGTCAGCCCCGCCCAGGCGATCGGCCCGAGCGAGTCGAGGAACAGCTGCCAGGGGTTCTCCATCGATTACTGCGAGACGTCTTCGCCGAAGTACTTCTTGCTGATCTCGGCCAGAGTTCCGTCCGCACGCAGCTCGTCGAGCGCCCCGTCGACCGCCGTGACGAGCGCTTCCTTGTCCTTGGTGAACGCGAAGGCCTGCTCGCCGGCATCTTCGGTCTCGGCGGCGATCTTCAGACCGGTCGGGCTGTTGGTCGTCTCGTAGTCGAGGAACGTCAGCTTGTCGTTGATGGTCGCATCGACGCGGCCCTGACGCAGGAGCTCGACGGCCTGCGCCCAGCCCTCGACGCCCTCGACCTTGGCACCCGATTCGGTGGCGAGGTCGTTCCAGTTGCTCGTGAGCGACTGTGCGGTGGTCTTGCCCTCGAGGTCGGCGAACGACGAGATCGAGTCGTCGTCCTCGTTCACGACGATCACGCCGGGCGAGACCGTGTAGGGCGTGCTGAAGAGGTATTTCGCCTCGCGCTCGTCATTGATCGTGACCTGGTTGGCGATCACGTCGAAGCGTCCGGCGTCGAGGCCCGCGAAGATCGCATCCCACTGGGTCTCTTCGAACTTCACCTCGAGGCCGAGCTTGTCGGCGACGGCTTCGATGATCTCCACGTCGTATCCGGTCAGGTCGCCGGCGCCGTTGTCGCCGTGGAAGCTGAACGGGCGATACGTGCCCTCAGTTCCGACGGTGAGCGTGCCGTCCTTCGCGAGACCGTACTCCGAACTCGCGGAGCTCTCGCCACTGCCCGAGGTGCTCGCGGGCGTGCTCGACCCGCTGCAGGCGGTCAGGGCTGCAGCGGCGACGACGAGTGCGGTGACGGCGATGAGACGACGGGACATGAACCCTCCTGGGGTGTGAAGCGCGGTGCGAGTTTACGCGACCGACGCGGGAACTCCCCTACAGTACGTGGCGCTCGGCGGTTCGCCGCATCCGATGACGTTGCGTTTCGCGGGCTGGCCGGCCCTCTCGGGGCCCTGCCCCGTTCGAGCGCCAGCAGGACGCAGAAACGCCCCGGGCGAACCCGGGGGCGTTTCAGAGAGTCAGACTCAGATGGAGTTGACGTCCAGCGGGATGCCGGGGCCGAACGTGGTCGACACCGCACCCTTCTGGATGTAACGGCCCTTCGAGCTCGACGGCTTGAGGCGGACGATCTCCTCGAGCGCTGCGCCGATGTTCTCGTTCAGCTGCTCTGCGGTGAAGGATGCCTTGCCGACGACGAAGTGCACGTTGGCGTGCTTGTCGACGCGGAACTCGATCTTTCCGCCCTTGATCTCCTCGACGGCCTTGGCCGGGTTCGGAGTCACGGTACCGGTCTTCGGGTTCGGCATCAGACCACGCGGTCCGAGCACCTTTCCGAGACGACCGACCTGGCCCATGAGCTCCGGGGTGGAGACAGCGGCGTCGAAGTTGGTCCAGCCATCGGCGACCTTCTGGATGAGCTCGGCGCCGCCGACCTCATCGGCACCTGCGGCGATCGCAGCCTCGGCCGCGGGGCCGGTGGCGAAGACGATGACGCGGGCGGTCTTACCGGTGCCGTGGGGCAGGATGACGGTGCCGCGCACCATCTGGTCTGCCTTGCGGGGGTCGACGGCGAGCTTCAGCGCGACCTCGACGGTCGAGTCGAACTTCGTCGAGCCGGTCTCCTTCGCGAGGGCGACAGCCTCGGTGGGGGTGTAGAAACGGTCTGCCTCGATCTTCTCGGCGGCAGCCTTGTAAGCCTTGGACTTGGTAGCCATGATTATTCTCCTCAGCCCTCGACCGTGATGCCCATGGAACGGGCGGTCCCGGCGATGATCGAGATCGCGGCCTCGATGTCGTTCGCGTTCAGGTCGGCCTGCTTGGTCTCGGCGATCTGACGGACCTGGTCCTTGGTGATCTTCGCGACCTTGACGGTGTGCGGGGTCGCGGAGCCCTTGGGGACGCCGGCGGCCTTCTTGATGAGCTCCGCAGCAGGCGGGGTCTTCAGGACGAAGGTGAAGCTGCGGTCCTCGTAGACGGTGATCTCGACGGGGATGACGTTGCCGCGCTGCGACTCGGTCGCGGCGTTGTACGCCTTGCAGAACTCCATGATGTTGACGCCATGCTGACCGAGCGCGGGGCCGATCGGCGGCGCCGGGTTGGCTGCACCGGCGTTGATCTGAAGCTTGATCAGGCCGGTCACCTTCTTCTTCGGTGCCATTCTCTTTCCTTTCATCGAATCGGATGCCGGAGCATCCGCTTCTCCCACAGATCCGGCGGTTCCGGAACGTGGTCGTCTCCGCGCACGCCGAAGCGTCGCACAAACCACACAAGTCTACCCGATCAGAAGGAGTCCTGCGGGCCACGGCCGCTCAGCGGCGCAACGGACGCCTGCCCGACGCAAGAGGCGCCTGCACGACGCGAGAACGGCCGCCCCGAGAGGGACGGCCGTTCTCGTGTGAATGTGTGTCAGACCATCTTGGTGACCTGGTCGAACGACAGCTCCACCGGCGTCTCGCGCTCGAAGAGGGAGACGAGGACCGTGAGCTTGCCGCTCTCGGGCTTGATCTCGCTGATCGAACCGGGAAGACCCGCGAACGAGCCCTCCTTGATCGTGATGGTCTCGCCGACCTCGAAGTCGACCTCGGCCGGCAGGGGACGAGCGACGGCGACGCCGCCCTTCGACGCGATGTTCTTGGCCGTGGGGACGTCCTTGACCTCGACGAGCGACTTCAGCATGTTGAAGGCCTCTTCGAAGCGCAGCGGCGTCGGGTTATGGGCGTTGCCCACGAAGCCGGTGACACCCGGGGTGTGCCGCACGACCGACCAGGTGTCTTCCGTGAGCTCCATGCGCACCAGCACGTAGCCGGGGATGCGCACGCGGGTGACCATCTTGCGCTGGCCGTTCTTGATCTCGACCACGTCTTCCATCGGGACCTCGACCTGGTAGATCTCGTCCTCGACCTCGAGCGTCGACTTGCGCTGCTCGATGTTGGCCTTCACCTTGCGCTCGAAACCGGCGTAGGAGTGGATGACGTACCACTTGCCCGGGAGCATGCGGAGGTCCATGCGGAAGGCCTCGTACGGGTCTTCCTCGGCGTCCTCGTCGTCGTCGTCCGTCGAGGAGTCCTCGTCGGCCTGCGCGTCGTCGGCGCCGAGCTCGGGACCGTCGTAGGGAGTGACCTCGTCGGCCGCCTCCGCCTCCTGCTCGGCGACCTCTTCGGCCACTGATTCGTTGAGGACCTCAGCGGCAGCCTCAGACTCAGCCGCTTCGTCCAGGTTGAGAGCGTCGTTCACGATCGCGTCCGCCTCCGGGTCGTCGATGTCGATGTCGATGTCAGCCGTGTCATCCTCTTCGCCGTCCTCATCTTCGACGTGGACCGCGACGTGTTCGGCCGAGGTGACCGAGAGCTCTTCCTCAGCGAGGACGTTGCCCTCCTGGGCCTCGTCTTCCTCGCTGGACTGCTCTGCGGCGGTCGCCCAGTCGGCGTCGTCGGAATATCGTTCAGACACGTTGTTTTCTCCATAGCTGCGGCGCGAGCCGCGGGGGTCATCAGCCAGGGATTCCGAACACCCAGTGCGCCAAGAGCCCGAAGGCGAAGTCCAAGCCGTAGACGATGCCCATGACGATGATCACGAAGACGAGCACCACCCCGGTGAACTTGAACAGCTCCTTGCGAGTCGGGGTGACGACCTTGCGGAGCTCGGCGATGACCTGGCGGATGAACAGGGCGATGCTCCCGAAGAACCGGGAGAAGGGGTTGCCCTTCTTCTCGCGGGTGGCGCCGGCCGCGACGACCTCGCCGCGCGGTTCGTCCTGATCCATCCTGAATGTACCTTTCGTGTGTCAGCGTTGCGCTGACGCGCAGGGCGGACAGGAATCGAACCTGCAACCTGCGGTTTTGGAGACCGCTGCTCTGCCAATTGAGCTACCGCCCTAGAGACCGGGAGGTCTCGGGGTGTTCTCCCCACTCTGCCACCGTAGCCGCGATCGGAAGACCCCAGGCATGGCGAAAGAATGCAGACAACAACTGCCCCACAAGCATACGGCATCGATCCGGTCGCGCCGAACCGGGATCGCGATGGCGTGTTCTTGTTAGGCTCAGCGAGCGTATGCAGGAGGAGGGAGCGCCGGTGAGCGCTGAAGTGCAGCAGTTCCAGGTGGATCTGCGCGGAGTCGTCGATCTGCTCAGCCGGCACATCTACTCCAGTCCTCGCGTGTACCTGCGAGAGCTCTTGCAGAACGCCCGCGACGCGATCACCGCCCGCCGCGAGGTCGACGGTGGCGGCGGCCGCATCCGGATCACTCCGCTGACCGCCGAGACCGGCGAGTTCGTGCTGCGCGACGACGGCGTGGGGCTGACCGCCACGGAGGTCGCCGATCTGCTGGCGACGGTCGGCCGCAGCTCCAAGCGGGACATCTTCGACCTCCCCCGCAGCGACTACCTCGGGCAGTTCGGCATCGGTCTGCTCAGCTGCTTCATGGTCGCCGACACGATCGTCATCCGCTCGCGCAGCGCCCGCGGCGGCGCCTCGGTCGAGTGGACCGGTAGTGCCGACGGCACGTTCCAGGTGGCCGAGATCGACGAGGAGCTGCCGATCGGCACCAGTGTGCACCTCGTCCCGCGCTTCGACGCCGACGAGCTGCTGCGCCCCGCCGCAGTGCACGAGCTGGCGACGACGTTCGGGGAGTTCCTGCCGGTGCGCGTCACGATCGACGCCGCCGCCGGCGACATCGACATCACCCGAGACGCTCCGTTCCTCGACGCCGCGCAGGACCCCGAAGCGGCGGTCGGCTACGGTCGGGATCTCCTCGGCGCGAGTCCGCTCGACGTCATCGAGCTGAGCGAGCCCGCGACGGGCACGCGCGGCCTCGCGTACGTGCTGCCGTTCGCCCCTCCTCCCGGTGCACGCCAGGCCACGCGCATGTACCTGGGACGGATGCTGCTCTCCGAGCGCGTCGACGACGTGCTCCCCGACTGGGCCTTCTTCGTGCGCGCCGTGATCGATTCCACCGGCCTCGCTCCCACCGCGAGCAGGGAATCGCTCGTCGAGGACGCGGCGCTCGAACGCGTGCGCGAGCAGCTGGGCGCCGGCATCCGCCGCTGGGTGCTCGAGCTGGGGCTGCGCGAACCCCATCGTCTCGCGCAGTTCGTCGCCGTGCACGAGGTCGGCCTCAAATCCCTGGTGCGCCACGACGAGGAGCTCGCCCACTTCATCTCCCGCTGGTTGACGGTCGAGACGACGCACGGCACGGTGCGGATCGGCGACCTCGTCGAGAGATACCCGCACATCCGCTACGCGCAGAGCGTGGACGAATTCCGCCAGGTGGCCGGCATCTCCCCCTCCGATGAGGTGCTCGTCAACGGCGGCTACCTCTACGACGCCGATCTGATCCGGATGCTGCCCGACCTCTACCCGCACGTCTCCGTCGAAAAGGTGGATGTCACGGGCGAACTCGATCGTCTCGATCCGCCACCCCTCGACGACCGCGATGCGGCCGTCGCCCTCGAAGCGCGCGCCGGTGCCGTGCTCGCCGCATCCGACTGCTCCGTGGTCGTCCGGTCGATCGACCGCCCCGATCTGGCCGCGCTCTACGTGGCCGACCCCGAGGTGCTGCGGGCGATCGACCGCGGACGCACCAAGGGCGTCACCGGGGCCCTCTGGGGCGGTGTGCTGGATCGCATCGACCAGACCCTGTCATCCGCCCGCGACGACGATCTGCGCGCGCGCCTGTGCCTGAACTGGTCCAATCGGGTCGTGCGCGCCCTGGTGCGCGTGCAGGACGACGCCGTCTTCGCGCGCACCGTGCAGCTCCTCTACATCCAGGCGCTTCTCGCCGGGCACCATCCGCTCGCGGACGCCGACCGGACGCTGATGACCAGCGCCCTCGCCGACCTCGTCTCGCTCTCGGCCGGTCTGGAGGGCGACACCATCCCCTTCGGCGACGCCCGCTGACTCTCCACCGAAAGGTCCCCTCCATGGCACGTCCGAAGAAGCGCTTCCAGCAGCTGATCGAGGAGATCGATCGCACCCCCTGGGGGCCCGCAGAGCAGGCGCTGGTCTCCGAGGCCGTCGCCCTGGCGATCGAGATCGGCGACGAGCGGCTCGAGTACGAGGCTCGGATGCGTCAGACCGCGTCGGCGAACATGAACGGCGCCACCGACGTGATGCTCAACTCGTTCGCGTGGTGCCTCGCCCATCATGATGCCGACCCGCAGCGCTTCCCGGCCGATCTCGACAACGGCGGCGCCGATCTGATGTGGCAGTTCAAGTGGATGGCCTCGTCGCTGCGGTCCTCCCCCGCGTTCTCGCAGGAGCAGATCGCCGCCGTGCTCGACGACATGGAGTCGCACTACCGCGCCGCGGGGCTCGGCGTCAGCGGCGTGCTCACCGCGCGCTTCGAGGACGCCTGGGACGCCGGTCGCATGGACGAGGCCGAGGCGCTGCGCGTGCAGCTGGAGGCGACGCCGCGCGACGACCACAGCCACTGCGACGCCTGCGGACGCAGTCAGATCGCGGGTTTCTTCGCCGACACCGACCGCGACGCCGAGGCGATCGTGCTCGTCGAGGAGATGATCGAGGGCGGATTCTCCTGTGGAGAGGAGCCCGAGCACGCCCTCTCGCGCGTGCTCCTGCCCTACCTGCGTGCCGGACACCTCGACGAGGCGAAGACCGCGCATCTGCGCAGCTACCGACTGGCTAAGGACAACCCCGACAACCTGCGCATCGTCGCCAACAACATCGTGTTCGCAGCCCTCACCGGCAACGAGGCGCGCGCGCTCGCACTGGTCGAGAAGCACATCTCCTGGCTCGCGCACGACGGTCTGAACGTCGACGCCCATTTCGCGGCGCTCGCGGCCCTCGCCGTGGCACTGGACCGGGTGACGGCCGTCGGACACGGCGACACTCCCGTGCGCGGCGCGGAGTCGGCCGCCCTCGTCCCGTTCTTCGGCGAGCACGACGGCACCTGGAGCGCCGCCGAGCTCGCGGCAGCCGCGTGGACCGCTGCGGAGCGGATCGGAGCGGGCTTCGACGAGCGTGACGGGACGGACGGGCACGCCCGCAGCCTGGAACGGATGCGGGCGCTGGCGGACGAGCGGTACGACGTTCCGATCCGCTCCGACGCGTTCGTCGCCGCGGCCCCCACCACCACACCGGTCGACGCGGACGGATGGTTCGAACGGGCGATGCAGCTCGCCCAGTTCGGCGCCGAGCACGAGACGCTCGAGGCCCTGCCCCGTGCCCTCGAGGTCGAGGACCCCGCCAAGCGCGCCCAGCTGCTCTCGATGCGCCTGGGCATCCTGATCGCCCTCGATCGCGCCGACGAGGCCCTGCAGCTTCTGCCGGAACGCATCGCTGCGCTGCGGGGGGCCGGCCGCGACGTGCAGGCCGACCTCGAGGAGCGCATCGGCCTCGCGACGTTCGGCCTGAACACCCCGGAGACGACCGCCGCGCTCGAAGAGGAGATCGGCGCATCGGACGACCTGCCCGCCTGGACGCGCGGTGACCTCGCGATCAGCCGCGCCGCCCTGCACCTGCAGTCCGGCGAACCCGACGCCGCGCTCGATCACGCCGAGGTGGCGGCGCGGTCGTTCGCCGAGGCCGAGGACACCCGTCTGACGAACACCACGACGCTGCTGGCCATCTCGGCCGTGCTGAGCAAGGGCGACCTCGAAGCGGGGAACGCGCTGCTCGACCGCTTCCTCGCTCAGGACGACCTCAGCGCGGGCCACCGGGCCCAGGCGCTGCAGACCCGCGCACGCGTGCGCGGCGGCGGGAACACATACCTGGAGGGCGCGGCCGATGCCGACGAGGCCTGCCGCCTGCTCGCCGAACTGGGAGCGACCCGCGCGCTCGGTGACGCGCACCTGCTCGCCGGAGCCCTCTGGGAGGACGCGGACGAGCCGGAGAAAGCCGTCTCGCGCTACCGCCTCGCCGCGCGCCTGGGAGGCGAAGCCGGAGCGGACACGACCGGACTCGACTTCCGTCTCGCGCGCGCGATGCTGCGTGTCGGCGATGCAGAAGAAGCCGCAGAGCTGTTCGGCGACGTGCTGCAGCGCGAGGAGGAGGCCGACGTCCCCGCCGGCTCGCGCGCCATGACCGTGTCGATGCTCGCGCGCGCCCTGAGCGCCGCGGGCGAGTTCGGTCAGTCGGTCGGTGCGCACGGCTATGCCTCCGAACTGTTCGGGCAGGCCGAGGAGCACGCGGACCAGGCGATGTCGATGACGGAGCAGGCCAAGATCCTCGCGCGCTTCGACGAGCACGACGATGCGATCGCCCTGCTCGAGTCCGCCGCCGAGATCGTGCGGCGCGCGCCCGAAGCCGTCGGCGCGCTCACCGAGGTTCTGCACAGTCTCGGCCAGGCCTACGGCGGACGCGGCGATGAGCGGGCGTTCGGGCTCTTCGACGAGGTCGCCGCCCTCGCGCAGCAGCACGAGGCCGAGTGGCTGCTCGCGGATGTGACCGACTCGCGCGCACGGGCGCTGGCCGAGCTCGGCCGTGTCGATGAAGCCGTCTCGGCTGCTCTCACCGCGGCCGACGGCTTCGCAGCGCTCGGAGACCTGGGCTCGGCCGGAGGCTCGGAGCTGTTCGCGGCACGGGTGCTCGCCGGCAACGAGCGCTCAGCCGACGCGGTCCCGGTCTACCGCAGCGCCATCGAGCACGCGGCCGGACACCCGCCGCTGTTGCAGGTGTCGGCCCTCGAGCTCGGCAACGTGCTCGAGGCACTCGGCCGTCACGGCGAAGCCGCCGAGATCCGCGCGCACCTGGAGAGCTGAGCGCAGGGCCGGCGAGACGGCGCCGTCGCTGGGGGCGCCGTCTCAGAAGAGCTGGCGCCAGTTGGCCTTCGCGAGATCGAGGAGTTCGTCGCCGCGCCCGGACATGACCGTGCGGATCGCGTAGAGCGCGAAGCCCTTGACCTGCGCCGCCTCGATCGCGGGCGGCATGGAGAGCTCCTGCCGTTCGGTGACCACGTCGAGCAGAGCGGGACCGTCATGGGCCAGCACTTCGCGGACGGCGTCGGGGAGGTCCTCGCTCCGCTCCACCCGGCGTGCGAAGATCCCCATCGCCTCGGCGATCGCAGCGAAGCTGGGGTTGTCCAGCCCCGTCCCGTACGTCACGAAACCGGCGGCCTTCATCTCGAGCTCGACGAAGTTCAGCGACGAGTTGTTGACCACGACGGTCTTCACGGGCAGCTTGTTCTGCGTCAGGGTCAGCAGCTCGCCGAGCATCATCGAGAGGCCGCCGTCACCCGCGAGCGCCACGACCTGACGGTCGGGGTGTGCGACCTGGGCCCCGATGCCGTGCATCAGCGCATTGGCCATGGAGCCGTGCGTGAACGAGCCGATCAGTCGCCGGTTCTCGGTCATCGAGAGGTATCGGGCCGCCCACACGGTCGGCGACCCCACGTCGGCCGTGAAGATCGCATCGTCGGCCGCGTATTCGTCCAGGAGACGAGCGAGGTACTGCGGGTGGATGGGACGCTTGCCCTTGGCCGGCACCGCCAGCTCGTCGAGCTTCTTGCGAGTCTTGCGGTAGTGCGCGGTGGCATCGTCGAGGTGCGTGCGGTCGTCCTTGCGCGCCAGTCGAGGCAGCAGTGCGTCCGCCGTGGCACGCACATCGCCGACCAGCCCCAGATCGAGCGGATGCCGCTTGCCGAGCTGGGCGCCACGGATGTCGACCTGGATCGTCGTCGCGTTGTCGGGGTAGAACTGCTCGTACGGGAAGTCGCTGCCCAGCACCAGCAGCGCGTCGGCGGCCTCCATGGCCCGGAAGCCCGAAGCGAAGCCGAGAAGCCCCGTCATCCCCACGTCGAAGGGGTTGTCGTACTCGATGAACTCCTTGCCGCGGAGCGCATGCACGATGGGAGCACCCAGTGTGTCGGCGAGGGCGATGACCTCGTCGTGCGCGCCCTCGACGCCGGCTCCGGCGAGGATCGTGACCTTCTTCGCGGCGTTCAACAGCGTCGCCGCCTTCTCGAGCTCCGCCGGATTGGGCACGACCACCGGGCGGGTGCGCTCGATCACGACGGCACGGTCGTCGGCGATGTCTGCCAGGGCGACGTCACCGGGGATCACGAGCACCGCGACCCCGCGCTCTTCGATGGCAGCACGCATGGCGATCTCCATCAGGCGCGGCATCTGCTTCGGATCGGCGACGTACTCGACGTAGACGCTGCACTCGCGGAAGAGCTCCTGCGGATGTGTCTCCTGGAAGTATCCGGTTCCGATCTCGGTGGTGGGGATGTGGGCGGCGATCGCGAGCACGGGAACACGTGAGCGGTTGGCGTCGTAGAGGCCGTTGATCAGATGCAGGTTCCCGGGCCCGCAGGATCCGGCGACGACGGCGAGCTCGCCGGTGGTTGCGGCATCGGCGGCGGCGGCGAACGCGGCGGATTCCTCGTGCCGCACATGCACCCATCGGATCGTGCCGTCTTTGCGCAGCGCATCCGTGAAGCCGTTCAGCGAGTCCCCGGGAATGCCGTAGACACGGTCGATCCCGTTGGCGTGCAGAGTCTTGACGATGTTCTCAGCGACGTTTGCCATGCTTCGACCCTACGCCCGAGGCAGGGGGCTGAGGCTCGTCGGACGACCGTGACAGATGTCACTCTCGCCGCTTCGACGCGCGATCTAGCCTCGAAGCATCAGAAGAAGCCGAGACGCTCGCCGGCGCATCCGGGGTCACGGCACGACGAGAGGATGCAGAATGAGCGACTTCGCCATCGGAGACACCGTGCAGATCACCGGACCGACGATGACCGGCAATGTCGGAACCGTCGTCTCGATCGACGGGAAGCGGGGAAAGTACCTCGTGCGCATCACGGACGTGACCCAGAACTACTTCACTTCCGAGGAGTTGAAGCTCTTCTCCGCCTGAGGGCGACGAGCGGCGCTCAGTACTCCTGAGCACCATCCCGGTCCGGCTCTGCACTGCGACGGAACGCCCGCCCGGAGACCGACGTCGGGTCGATGCGCACGTAGACGCGCTTGAGGGTGGGGATCCAGGGGCGAAGGCCCGCGGCATCCGCGCGGTGCACGTCCGCATCCGCCTCCAGAGCGGTCGCGTGCCCGCGAACGATGACGCTCCAGGCGTCCGTGTGGGTATGATCGTCGACCTCGAACAGCACGTCGGTGTTCACCGTCAGCTCGAACAGCTTGCTGCCCGGCGCCGTGCGGAACAGGATGCCGTCGCCGTCGACCACGTAGTTCACCGGGAAGATGTCGATCGTGTCCCCGACGTGGGTGACGAGTCTTCCCAGTTCCTGCGTGCCGAGCAGCTCCCGGCTCCGGTCGGTGGTCAGCATCTCGATGGGGTCGGTGTGCGCGCTCATGCCGCCATTGTCTCGCACTCGATGTCCCCACCGACAGGGCATCCGTCCCGCATTCGGTGGTGGATGCGACAACGGCCCCCCGCGTTCTGCGAGGGGCCGTTCATCGTGCGCTCAGCCGATGCGGATGAGCTTCTTGTTGACGAACTCGTCCGCGGCCAGGTGACCCAGTTCGCGGGCCGTGCCGCTGCGCTTGACGCCGCCGAACGGCAGCTCGGGGCTGTCGGCGAGCACGAGGTTGACGTAGACCATGCCCGCCTCGATCTTGTCGGCGACGCGCTCGGCCTGCGCGGCATCCGTCGTGAAGACGTAGGAGCCGAGACCGAAGGTGGTGTCGTTCGCGAGCTCGACCGCCGCGTCCTCATCCGCCACGCGGTAGACGACGGCGGCGGGGCCGAAGAGCTCCTCGCGGTAGACGTTCATCTCGGGCGTGACGTCAGCCAGCACGGTCGGAGCGAAGAACGCGCCGTCACGGGTGCCGCCGGTGAGGAGCGTCGCTCCCTGCTCGACCGCCTGGTCGATCTGCTTCTGCAGGTTGACCGCAGCCGTCTCGGACGACACCGGACCGAGGACCGTGTCGTCGAGCATGGGATCGGTCGCCTCGATGGCCGCCATCGCCGCCGTGAACTTCTCGACGAAGGCGTCGTACAGGCTGTCGACGATGATGAAGCGCTTCGCGCCGTTGCAGGCCTGCCCGTTGTTGTCGAGGCGCGCATCGACGCCGGCCTGCACCGTGGCGTCGAGGTCGTCGGTGGAGAGCACGATGAACGGGTCGGAGCCGCCGAGCTCGAGTGCGACCTTCTTGAGGTTGCGTCCGGCGATCTCGGCGACCGCGGCACCGGCGCGCTCGGATCCGGTGAGCGAGACGCCCTGCACGCGCGGGTCGGCGATCATCGTCGCGATCTGCTCGTTCGTCGCGAGGACGTTCTGGTAGGCGCCCTTCGGGAATCCGGCATCGTGATAGATCTTCTCGATCGCGGTCGACGACTCCGGGCACTGCGGGGCGGGCTTGAGCAGGATCGTGTTGCCCACGATCAGGTTGGGAGCGGCGAAGCGCACGATCTGGTACGCCGGGAAGTTCCACGGCATGATGCCGACGAGCGGGCCGAGCGAGGAACGGCGGATGATGGCCGACCCCTCCCCCAGGATCGCGATCGGCTGGTCGGCCATGATCGACTCCGCCTGGTCGGCGTAGTACTCGGCGATGTCGGCGGCGAAGTCGACCTCGCCGAGGGCGGCCTCGCGGGGCTTGCCCATCTCACGCACGAAGATGTCGGCGAGCTCTTCGCGGCGTTCGCGGTGCAGCTCGGCGGCACGCCGGACGAGGGCCGCGCGCTCGGCGACCGTCGACGAGCGCGACCACTCGCGGTGGGCCTCGTCGGCGGCGGCGACCGCCTCATCGATCTGGGCATCCGTGAACGTGTCGAAGGACGCCAGCGTCTCTCCGGTGGCGGGGTTGGTGACGGCGTAGTCGGTCATGACATGTCCTCTCGTGTGGTGGTGCGGGGCCCGACGCGCGGGCCCCGCATCGGAAATCAGGAGACCGGGATCAGCGTGTACTTGGTGGACAGGTACTCGTGGATGCCCTCGAAGCCGCCCTCGCGGCCGACGCCGGACTGCTTGACGCCGCCGAAGGGTGCGGCCGCGTTCGAGACAACGCCCACGTTGAGACCCATCATGCCGGTCTCGAGCCCGTCGATCATCCGCTGGCCGCGCTGCAGGTTCTCGGTGAAGACGTACGACACGAGTCCGTACTCGGTGTCGTTCGCCAGGCGCACGGCCTCTTCCTCGGTCTCGAAGGTCGCGATCGCGAGCACCGGTCCGAAGATCTCCTCGCGCAGGATCGCGCTTCCCGCGACGACATCGGTCAGCACGGTCGGCTCGTAGAACGTGCCCGTGCCCTCCACAGCCTTGCCACCTGCGAGCAGCGTCGCACCGCGACCGACCGCATCGTCGACGAGTTCGCCGGCCTTCGCGACGGCATCCGCGTCGATGAGCGGTCCGATCGCCACGCCCTCTTCGGTGCCACGGCCGATCTTCATGCCGTTGACGCGCTCGGTGACACGCTTGGCGAACTCGCCCGCGACGTCCTTGTGCACGATGAAACGGTTCGCCGCCGTGCAGGCCTGTCCGATGTTGCGGAACTTCGCGGCCAGCGCACCGTCCACGGCCTTGTCGAGGTCGGCGTCGTCGAACACCACGAACGGGGCGTTGCCGCCGAGTTCCATCGACACGCGCAGCACGCCCTCCGCCGCCTGGGCGATGAGCTTGCGTCCGACCTCGGTCGAGCCCGTGAAGGAGAGCTTGCGCAGACGCGGGTCGGCGATGATCGGCGCCGACAGCGCGCTCGACTTCGAGGTCTGCACGACGTTGACGACACCGGCGGGAAGGCCGGCCTCTTCGAGCAGCTTCGTGAAGTAGATCGTCGTCAGCGGCGTGAGTGCCGGGGGCTTGATCACCACGGTGCAGCCGGCCGCGAGTGCCGGAGCGATCTTGCGCGTCGCCATCGCGAACGGGAAGTTCCACGGCGTCACGAAGAACGACGGTCCGACCGGGCGCTGCGACACGACCATGTGACCGGTGCCCTCGGGGTTGATGCCGTAGCGGCCGCTGATGCGCACGGCCTCCTCGCTGAACCAGCGCAGGAACTCGCCGCCGTAGCCGACCTCGCCACGCGCTTCGGCGAGCGGCTTGCCCATCTCGAGCGTCATGAGCAGCGCCAGGTCCTCCTTGTGCTCCTGCACGAGGTCGAATGCCCGGCGGAGGATCTCACTGCGCACGCGCGGAGCCGTCGCGGCCCACGCGTCCTGCGCGGCGACGGCCGCATCGAGGGCGCGGATGCCGTCTGCGGGCGTCGCGTCGGCGATCGTGCGGATCACGGCACCGGTCGCGGGATCCTGCACGTCGAACGTGCCGCCGGTCTCGCCGTCGATCCACTCACCGCCGATGAAGAGGCCGGTGGGGATGCTGTCCAGGAGCGCCTGTTCGGTCTGAGTGCTCATGATTCTCTTTCTGTGAGGAGGGCTAGGAGCGCGTGCGTCGGCTGGGAGGTGCGTCGATGCTCAGCGTCTGACCGCGGAAGAACGCCGGCCGTCTGATGGCGTTCCAGACCATGACGACGATGCCGACGCCGATGATCAGCATTCCAAGGATGAAGACGATGCCGACGCCGCCGATCTGAGAACCCGAGCCGTAGGCCGGGTCCATCGAGTCGATCAGCGTCGTGAAGAACAGCACCGCGAGGATCGCACCGCCGACGAGCGGGAAGAGGAACGTGAAGAAGAAGTTCCTCGTCGAGTCGAACCACTGCTTGCGGAAGTACCAGACGCACGCGAAGGCGGTGATCCCGTAGTAGAAGCAGATCATCATGCCGAGCGTGAGGATGGTGTCCCACAGCGTGTCCTCGCTCACGACGCGCATCACGGCGTAGAAGGCCGACGCGACGATGGCGGAGATGATGGTCGCGTACCCCGGGGTGAAGAAGCGGGGGCTGACCTTCGCGAACGACTTGGGCAGGGCGCCGTAGTGCCCCATCGCCAGCAGCGTGCGCGCCGGTCCCACGAACGTGGACTGCAGCGACGACGCCGAGCTGGTCAGCACCGCGAGCGACACCAGGAAGGCGAGCGGGCCGAGGATCGGGCCGGAGAGGTGGAAGAACACGTTCTCCTGGATGTCCTCGTTGCCGAGACCCAGCGCACCGGTGCCGACACCGGCGAACATGATCATCGCCACCGCGAGCAGCAGGTAGAGCGAGACGATCATCAGCACCGTGACGGTGGCCGCGCGACCCGGGGTCTTCTCCGGGTCCTTGGTCTCCTCGTTCATGGTGAGGGTCACGTCCCAGCCCCAGAAGATGAAGATCGACAGCGAGAGTCCGGCGGCGACGGCGCTGAACGACGAGATCGCGAACGGGTTGAACCAGTTCAGATCGAAGGGCTGGTAGTCGAAGCCGTTGCCGTTGACGGCCTGCACGATCGCCGCACCGGCGAAGAAGAGCAGGACGAGGATCTGGAAGCTGACGAGCCAGTACTGCAGCTTCTGGGTCGTCTGCATGTCGCGGTACGAGATCCAGGTCGCCCCGAGCATGAACAGCAGGCACACGCCGATGTTGATCCAGGTGACGCTCGCGAGGGAGGCGATGTCGGGGTTGCCCGTGATCTGCGAGATCAGCAGGAAGAGGAAGTCGACGGCGATGCCCGCGAGGTTGGACAGCACGAGGATCGTGGCGACGACCAGGCCCCAGCCCGCCATCCAGCCCACCCACGGACCGAAAGCGCGGGCCGCCCAGGTGAACGAGGTGCCGGAGTCGGGCATCCGGTTGTTGAGCTCGCGGTACCCGAAGGCGACCAGGAGCATCGGGATGAAGCCGACCAGGATGATCGCGGGGATCTGCGACCCCACCGTGGAGGCCACAGGGCCGACGGCGGCGGTGAAGGTGTAGGCGGGTGCGATGCACGAGATGCCGATCACGACCGCGCCGATCAGGCCGACCGTTCCGGCGCTCAGGCCCTTGGTGGAGATCCCGGTCGTGACACCGGATTCGGGCTCCGTCGCCCGGTTGGTGCTGCTCATCAGCGTTCTCCTGCTTCGTTGCGGGTGCGCGGGACGACGATCATGGGGACGGGCAGTTCGTGCAGCATCTTCGCCGCCGTGGAGCCCAGGAAGAGGCGACGGGGCTGCGCCAGCCGGCTGGAGCCGACCAGCACGACCTCGCCGGGAAGCCAGGTGAGATTCGCGACCGCATCTTCGACGGTGTCGCCCGGAGCCTTCTCGACGGCGGCGGTGCGCCCGTCGGGGAGCAGCTCGGTCGCCATCGCGAGGACTTCCTGTCCGTGGGTGTCGCCGACCGTGCGGATCGCACCGGTGTCGAGCCCCGGCGGCACGTCGAACGGCACGAGGGACACGAGGCGCAGGTCGACGCCGCTGTCGCCGGCGAGGGCGACAGCCTCGTCGAGCAGCGCATCGGCGCCCGGCCTCGATCCGACGGCGACCGTGACGCGCGGGATGACGTGGTCGTCCTGCTGGGCGGTGCCCACCGGAGCCAGTGCGACCGGGATGGTCGACGAGTGCAACAGCTCCGAGGCGACGCTCCCGAGCCGGTGGCGTCCGAAGATGCCCCCGCCCGCCGCACCGATCACGATCAGGCGGGCACCGAACTCCTCACCGGCGGCGATGAGCCCCTCGGCGAACGATTCGGAGAAGCGGACGTGACCGCTGCGGGTCAGCTCCTGCGGCAGCCGGACGACGGCGTCGGCGAGCCACTTCCTGGCCTGCGACCGGATGTGCTCCTCATAGGCGCGCTCCGGCGGCACCGCGGCGTTGCGTGTTCCTTCGTTCGGCAGGACGATCACCAGGTGCAGGGTCGCGCCCAGGCTGCGGGCGATGCGCGCGCCCAGCGCCGCAGCATCCGCTCCCGCATCCGTCGCCGTGTACCCCACGACGACCGAGCCGGTCATCAGCTGCTGCTCTCGACAGCGCCGGACTCGCGGCTCGCATCGACGATGTTGGATGCGACGAGGTGTCCCATCCGGATCGCTCCGTCGACGTGCTGGTACCCGGCCCCGGCCATGTCGCTGCAGGCGAAGTGGATCGGGCCGACCGCCGTGCGCAGGTCCGCGCCGTAACGGTGCAGGCCACCCATGTCGAAGCTCGCGGCATAGGCACCACGCGTCCACTCCTCGCTGCCCCAGTCGCTCTCGTAGTAGACGACCGGGTTCTTGGCCTCGGGGCCGTAATAGTGCGAGAGCGACTCGAGGATGCGCTCCTTGCGCTCCTCGGCAGAGAGCTCGAACACGCCGTCGGCGTTGGCGTCGGAGACGAAGCCCACCAGGGTGCCGCGCTCGTCGCCGTGGTTCGTGTTGTCGTACGCCTCGTGCGACAGCTCGTACGGGCTGAACGCGGTGCCGCTGAGACCCTGCTCGCGCCAGAACGGACGATCGTAGACCGCGTGCACCTTGATGACGAAGCCCATGGAGAGATGCTGATGCAGCTGGTGCTGACGACGCGGCAGCGGCGGATCGAAGGAGATACGGCTGTACAGCACCGGCGCGTGCGCGAGGATCGCGTGGCGGGCGCGGACCGTGAGCTCGTCGGTGGTGGCGACGACCCCCGCGTCCGACCACTCGAGGCTGCGGACCGGCTGGTTCAGCAGCACGTCGTCGCCCAGGCGCTCGGCGAGACGCAGCGGCACCTGCTGCAGACCGCCGACCACGCGCTTGTCGAGGATGAAGTCGGCGTCGACGAGGTTCGAGTACGAACCGGCGGATGCGGCCATCAGCAGCGACTGCAGCAGCGAGAACGAGTGCGTGGGCTTGGTGAGCATCGCCGATCCCGTGGCGAAGGCCAGGTTGCGCACGGCCTCGTCGTCATCGGTCTGCGAGCGCAGCCAGGCGTCCCAGGTGATCGAATCCCACTCCTCGGCGTTCGGGTGCGCCCACGGCTGATCGGGGTCGATCTCGGCGACCAGGGCGTCGAGGATGCCCGTGATCCGGGCGATCACGGCCTCGGTCTCCGGCGACACGGGGAACATCTCCCCCGTGAAACGGTGCGTCTTCCCGTCGGGGCCGACGTAGACGCTGTCGCCTTCGCGGTAGCGGCTGTAGGTCTCGAGGCCCAGCTCTTCGATGGCGTCCTTGAGCGCATCCTGATCGGGCGAGACCCACTGACCGCCGATCTCGAGCATGGCGCCGTCGATGACGTCGGTCCACAGGCGTCCGCCCACGCGGTCGCGGGCCTCCAGCACGGCGACCGACAGGCCGGCCTTGCGCAGGTCGTTCGCGGCGGTGAGCCCTGCGGCTCCGGCGCCGATGATGAGTACGTCGCGGGTGATCTCAGACATCTGCAACTCCTTCGTTGGGGGAAGTAGTGCCGGTCGCGACCCGAAATCCCCCGATTGGGGTCGCGACCGGACAGGGGGTCGGGCCGCACGGGAGTGCGGCCCGGATGCTATTCGGCGGCGGCCAGGGCGGCGGCGACGATGTCGAGTCCCTCGTTCAGCAGGTCGTCGCCGATCGAGAGCGGAGGGAGGAAGCGGATGACGTTGCCGTAGGTTCCACAGGTGAGGACGATGACGCCCTGCGCGATGCACGCCTTGGCGACGGCGGCCGTGAGAGCGGCGTTCGGCGCCTTGGTCTCGGGGTCGACGAACTCGGCGGCGATCATCGCACCGTGGCCGCGGACGTCGCCGACGCGCGGGTCGTTCTGCTGGATCGCGGTGAGGCGGTCGATGAGGATCGTGCCGATCTCGCGCGCCCGCTCGATCACGCCGTCGTTCTCGAACACGTCGATCGAGGCGAGGGCTGCGGCGCAGGCGATGGGGTTGCCCCCGTAGGTGCCACCGAGGCCGCCCGAGTGCGAGGCGTCCATGATCTCGGAGCGACCGGTGACCGCAGCGAGCGGGAGGCCGCCGGCGATGCCCTTGGCCGTGGTGATCAGATCGGGCTCGATGCCGAAGATCTCGCTCGCGAACATGTGCCCGGTGCGGGCGAAGCCGGTCTGCACCTCGTCGGCGATGAACACGACGCCGTTCGCGCGGCACCACTCGACGATCGCGGGGAGGAACCCGTCGGCGGGGACGATGAAGCCGCCCTCGCCCTGGATGGGCTCGATGATGACCGCGGCCAGGTTGTCGGCGCCGATCTGCTTCTCGAGCTGGAGGATGACGCGGGCCGCGGCCTCACGTCCATCGAGTCCGTCGCGGAACGGGTACGACGTCGGCGCCCGATAGACCTCGGGCGCGAAGGGGCCGAAACCGCTCTTGTAGGGCATCGACTTGGCGGTGAGCGCCATGGTCAGGTTGGTGCGGCCGTGGTAGCCGTGGTCGAAGGCCACGACCGCCTGGCGACCGGTGTGCTTGCGGGCGATCTTGATCGCGTTCTCGACGGCCTCGGCGCCCGAGTTGAACAGGGCGCTCTTCTTGGCGAAGTCACCGGGGGTCACGCGGTTGAGCGCCTCGGCGACGCCGACGTACGACTCGTAGGGCGAGATCATGAAACAGGTGTGGGTGAACTGCGCGGCCTGAGCGGCGACGGCCGCGGCGACCTTGGGGTGCGCGTTGCCGACGGTGGTCACGGCGATGCCGGAGCCGAGGTCGATGAGCGAGTTCCCGTCGGCGTCCACGACGACGCCGCCACCGGCGGCGACAGCGGCGACCGGAACGGTGTGTCCGACGCCCGCTGCCACGGCATCCGCCTTGCGCGCGAGGATCTCGGCGGAACGGGGGCCGGGAAGATCCGTGACCAGACGACGCTCTTGGGGGAGGTCGGGTCCGCCGAGAGGGACTGCGGGGGCTGCGGTGTCGAGGAGTGCCATGTTCGCGAGCGTACGGCGGCCACCGAGCCGGCTGCACTCACCGGTCTGTACAATCTGGAGAAGCAAATCGCCCGCTCGTACAACTCGCCGGAGGTCACCGTGGTCGTCACCGCCCAGCCGACCCTGCGCGCCCTGTTGCAGCGTCGCGACCTCGGGCTCTCTCTGATCCCCCGCGAAGGCGACATCCCCGATGGGGCACTCGACCGCCCGCTGCGTTGGGTGCACAGCTCCGATCTCGCCGACCCCACCCCGTTCCTGTCCGAAGACCTGGCGCTGCTGACCACCGGAACCCAGTTCGACGAAGCCGTCAGCATCGACACGTACGTCGGGCGACTCGCGGACCGCGGGGTGATCGGTCTGGGATTCGGAACCGAGGTGCACCGGTCCGGCATCCCCGAAGAGCTCGTCGACGCGTGCGCCGCGCACGGGATGCCGCTGTTCGCCGTCCCGTACCGCACCCCGTTCATCGCCGTCGCCCGCGCGCACTCCGAGGCGATCGCGGCTCAGGCGTATGCCCGACGGTCCTGGGCCCTCGACACGCAGCGTGCCCTCGCTCTCGCCGCCCTCCGACCGCACGGCCTCGATGCGACGATCGCCGAACTCGGGCGGCGAATCGGCGTCTGGGCCGGGATGTTCGACGCCGCCGGAGCGCTCACCCTCTCCCACCCTCGCGAAACGGTGGAGGCCCGTGTGCTCGACGAGCTCGGGAATCGCGCGGTGGAGATCCTGACCCGTGGACTCGAGGCGGGGCAGTCGCTCAGCATCGAAGACCATTCGTTCATGCTGTTCACGGTCGGCCGCGGCGGCCATCTGCGGGGCGTCATCGCCCTCGCCGTCGATACGCTCGATCCCGAAGCCCGGTCGGTCGTGACCTCGGTGATCGCCATGGCAGGACTCGCGATGGAGCAGAGCGAGCAGCTCGCCCGCAGCCGTCGTCGCCTGCACGCGCAGCTCCTCAGATCGCTCCTCGCCGACGACCCCACCTTGGCCAGGAGGGTGCTGGGCGGCCTGCCCACCGCACCCGTGCTCGTGGCCGTCGCCGCCGACGCGCCGGCAGGGCCGCTCGCCGACTGGTGGGAGCGGCACCGCGCCGAGCACGGGACCTCGATCTTCCTCGCCGAATCCGAGGACGGGGTGACGATGTGCGTCTCAGCCGGAGACGAGGCCCTGCTCGACGAGGTCGCCGCCCGCTTCGGCATCCGCATCGGCGTCTCCGATCCCGAAGGGTACGACTCGTTCGCCCGGGCACACGCGCAGGCGCTCACGGCGCTGCGTCAGCAGGGCACCCACGGGGTCGCCCGCTACTCCGACACCGTCGGGTCGAGCATCCTCACGGCCCTCGCGACCGACGAGGCGCGCCTCGTCGCCGAATCGCGCCTGGCCCCGGTGCGCGAGCACGACGCCCGTACCGGCGCCGAGCTCGAACGCTCGCTGCGCACCTGGCTGGAGCATGACGCGAAAGCGGAATCCGCCGCGGTCGCGCTCGGAGTGCATCGGCACACCCTGCGCTCCCGCATCGCCCACGCGGGAGCGCTGCTCGACGTCGATCTGTCGACCTTCCCCGCCCGCGCCGAGCTCTGGACGATCCTGCAGACCGCCCGCGACTGAGCCGGGGCGGCAGCACCCTCCCGATCATCCACGTGCTTCCTGCTCGCACCCCGCGCGGCGAGAACGCGCCGGTCGCACTTCGCGCCGCCCCCGCGACGTCTGAGCGGCAGGAACTGCAACCGGAGCAGCGGTCCAACATCGGGCCAGGAGCGGGTCAGGAGTGGATGCGCGCTCCCGCAGCCAGCACCGCCCGGCACCGCGTGACGTCATCGGCAGTCTGGGCGATCAACGCCTCGACGCCGTCGAACCGCAGCGTCGGGCGAAGGCGCGCGACGAGGGTCACGCACAGGCGCCGACCGTAGAGGTCGATGTCGGCATCATGCAGGTGCACCTCGACGCGTCGCTCGCGATCGCCGTCGAAGGTCGGGTTCATCCCGACACTGACACTCGCCGCCCACGACAGCAGGTCGTCGTCGATCCGCACCCACGCCGCGTAGATCCCGTCGTCGGGCAGATCTTCGTGGTCGAGCGCCAGGTTCGCCGTCGGGAAGCCGAGCTCGCGACCCCGACCGTCGCCGGGGACGACCAGTCCGACGATCGTCCCGGGCGGCGACGCGCTCACGCGTTCTCGGGGGCGGCGATCGAGCGGTAGCGGCTCTGATGGAAGACCAGGGGCTCGACGTCGTCGAACAGCGTGATGTCGGCGATCTCGTACAGCGCGATCTCGTGGTCGCCGCCGTCGAACGTGCTGTGCAGGCGACACGTGAGCCAGAGCGCTGCGTCCGCGATCAGCACGGCTCCGCCATCGGTGCGGCGCCACTCATGGCCGCCGAACCGGTCGCCTTCCCTCGCCGAGAGCGAGCGGCTGAGCGGCTCGTGGTGCGCGGCGAGCACACTCATGCCGAGCTCGGGCACGGTGCGCAGCACCGGCCAGGTCTTCGACGTACGGGCGGCGCTGATCGCCACCAGCGCCGGTTCGAGCGAGATCGAGGTGAAGGAGTTGACCGCCATTCCCACGGCACGGTCGTCGACGTGCGCGGCCAGGGCCACGACGCCGGTCGGGTACACCGAGAAGGCCCGGCGGAGGGCGAGGTCGCGCGGGACCGTATCGTTCGTCAGCGCGTCGGTCACGACAGTCGTCATTTCGGCTTCCTTTCGTTAGTCAACTTTGACTAGTTTTGATAATAGGCAACTTTGATCATGCAAACAACAGGAAAGGCGAAGGCCAGCCGTTAGCATGAGGGGCATGTCGACCACCCGCCTCGTCGTCCTCGGCGCCGTGAAGCAGTTCCAGCCCGTGCACGGGTACTTCCTCCGTCGCGAACTCATGACCTGGCACGTCGACGAGTGGGCGCATATCCAACCCGGATCGATCTACAACGCCCTGCGCGCCCTCGAGGTCGACGGCTACATCGCCGAAAGCGGCACCGAGGCCGAGGGCAAGCGCCCGGCGCGGACCACCTACCGCATCACCCCGGCCGGCGAGGTCGAACTGCAGCGCATGCTGCGCGAGAACCTCTGGAACGTCGCAGCCTTCGACACCCAGGCCATCATGACCGTCGCCTCGTTCATGTTCGTTCTGAGTCGGCAGGAGGTGATCGCCGGCCTCGAGCACCGCCTCATCAAGAGCGACGCGATCATCACGCAGAACGGCTTCGACGTGCAGGACACGCTGCGCTCCGAGACGACGCCCAAGTACGTGCGGGAGATCTTCGACCTCTCCACAGCCCGCCTCACGGCCGAGAAGCAGTGGCTGCTCGACCTGCTGGAACGTCTGCGCGGTGGGGAGTACACATTCGCCGGCGAGACGACCGAGGGCGCAGCGTCGGCCGACGCGGGCACCTCGGCCTGAGGTCAGCGCGACGAGACGAGCGCGTCGATCGACTCGCGCGACAGGGCCGACGTCGTCGCACCCCGATGCTGCGCCACCACGGCGCCGGCCGCACAGGCGCGGATCAGCGCCGTCTCGATTGCTCCTCCCTGGGCGAGCGCGGCGGCCAGGGCTCCGCAGAACGCATCGCCGGCGCCGGTCGTATCCACCGGATCGATCCGGAACGCGTCGACCTGCAGAGGATCGCTCCCCGCGCGATGCAGCACCACTCCCCCGGCACCCCGGGTGAGAACCACGACCGGGGCTCCGGCGGCGTGCAGCCGGTCGATGCCGCCGAGCGCGGCGCACTCGGTCTCGTTGACCACCAGCACGTCGACGTCGCCGAGCATCTCGACCGCCCCGGCGTGTGCGGGCGCGGCGTTCAGAATCGTCAGGGCTCCGGCCGTCCGGCCCGCGCGCAGGGCGGCCGCCACGCTCGCGAGCGGAACCTCCAGCTGCGCGAGCACGACCGCCGCGCCCGCGATCCCGGCGACCGCGTCGTCGACATCGAGCTCGGCGTTCGCACCGGCCGCGACGATGATGCTGTTGTCGCCGTCGTCGAAGGCCAGCACGTGGGCGACGCCGGTCGGAACGGCGGCACTCCGGCGCAGGGCCGCCGCGACTCCGGCATCCGCCAGCGTCTGCTGCAGCACGTCGGCGGCCTCGTCCGTTCCGACCACCGCACAGAACCGGGTCGGAGCCCCGCTGCGTGCGGAGGCGACGGCCTGATTCAGCCCCTTGCCCCCGGCGAAGCGGCCGCCGGCCCGACCGAGCAGGGTCTCGCCGACGCGGGGAGGGCGCGAAACCTCGACCACGAGATCGAGATTCGCGCTCCCCACGACGGCGACACCGGTGAGGGTGTCAGACACGCGACATCGTCCGTCGGTACTGGGAGCCGGTGTGCGAGTCGGCGAGCGCCGGCGTCGGCGTGCCGATCAGACGCTCACGCAGCGACTGCGGCTCGGCCGAGGGTTCGGCGATCGCACCGCGCTCCTTGAGGATCGGCAGCACGTGCTCGATGAAGTCGACCGTCGACGCCGGCGGGATGACGGGAGCGAACAGGAATCCGTCCAGGTCGGCGCCGTCGGCGAGCTCGATCATCCGGTCTGCCACCTGCTCGGGGGTGCCGACGATCGGGCGGGCGCCGACGCCGTGCGCGTGCCAGTCTCCGAGAACGTCGCCGACCGTCTTGTCGGCGAAGCGGGCGACCTGGGTCTGCGACAGCTCGGTGCTCAGCTCCGACATCGGCGTGTTCGGCGCATAGGCCGAGAGGTCGAGGCCGGTGAACCATGCGTAGGAGGCGACGGTGACGTCGGGGTTCTGCGCGTCGGCGACCTCGGCGTACTTGCGCTGCGCCTCTTCCTCGGTGCTGCCGACGATCGCGGCGAATGCCGACATGATCTTCACCTCGTCCGCCCCGCGGCCGTTCTTGACGGCCTCTTCGCGGATCGCCGACGAGTGCGCACGCAGCTGCTCGACCGAGCCGCTGCCGACGAAGATCGCCTCGCCGTGCTTGCCCCCGAACTCCCGGCCCGCGGGGGAAGCCCCGGCCTGGAACAGCACCGGGGTACCCTGCGGCGAGCGCGAGGTGTTGCCGTAGCCGTGCGATCGGAAGTACGGGCCGTCGTGGGCGATGCGGTGCACTTTCGACGGGTCGGCGAAGCGCCCGGACTTGTCGCGCTCCAGGGCCCCTTCCTCCCACGCCTGCTCCCACAGCTTGTAGACGACCTGCATGAAGTCGTCGGCCATGAGGTAGCGCTCGTCGTGGCCGACCATCGGCACGCCGAAGCCCTGCACAGCCGTGTCGGCCGTGCCGGTGGTGACCACGTTCCAGCCGATCCGGCCGCCGGAGAGGATGTCGAGCGTCGCCATCCGTCGCGCGAACGAATAGGGCGGTTCGAGCAGCGTCGAGCCGGTGGCGACGAGCCCCAGGCGCGTCGTCTCGGGGATGAGAGCGGCGAGGATGATCGCCGGGTCCAGACGCGGCAGATCGAGGCCTTCGAGGGAGCAGATGTCGGGACGCTCGCCGGCGACGTCGGCCCACCCCCAGGCATCCGCGAGGAACAGGAAGTCGAACCCGGCGTCCTCGACCATGCGCGCGGTGTCGCGCCAGTACTCGAGCTTGTCGAACAGGTAGCGCCCGTTGTCGGGGTGCCGCCACGTGGCGGTGCCGGAGTCGTTCGCCTGGGCGTTCTCGAAGAGGCCGAGACGCAACTGCTTGACGGTGTTCTGATCGGTCATGTGCGGGTGCCTTCCTTGTGGGTGGTTCGTTCTGCTGGTTCCGGAGTCGTTCTGCTGGTTCCGGAGTCGTTCTGCTGGTTCCGGAGCGGTTCTGGAGTGGTTCCGGGCACGCCGGAGGAACCCCGGGACGGGTTGGGGGGGCACCCGTCCCGGGATGAGGGTGCCGCGTCAGCCCTTGGCCGTGACCTCGCCGTCGCTCCACCAGAGCACGCGCTTGCGCACCAGGGCGAGGACGATGATCAGGAGCACACCGAGCAGGCAGAGCAGAGCGATGCTGGCCCAGGTGACCGCGAGGTTCGCCTGCGCCGCAGACGTGGTGACGAGCGAGCCGAGACCGGCCTGCTGTCCCGCCGCGACGAACTCGGCGACCGCCGCGCCGACCACCGCGAGCGGCAGGGCGATGCGGAGCCCTGCGAACACGTAGGGCATGCTGCCGGGAAAGCGCAGCTCGCGGAAGATCTCCCACCGCGAGGCGTGCAGCGTCTTGAAGACGTCGAGCGCCTTCTGATCGACGTCGCGCAGACCCGCGAGCGAGTTCACGAGCATCGGGAAGAACACCACGAGCCCCGTCACGATGAACTTCGGCACCATGCCGAAGCCGAAGGCCACGACCAGTGCGGGGGCGATCGCCACGATCGGGGTCACCATCACGATGATGACCAGCGGCATGACCGCCCGCTCGATGATCTGGAACTCCGCCATGACGACCGCCAGGAGGAATCCGGCGAGGATGCCGGCGGCGGCGCCGACCACCACCTCGAGGAGCGTGACGAGGAAGTTCGACCAGTACATGCCGGCGTCATCGACGAGGCTGGCGCCGATCGCCTCCAGCGTCGGCAGCACGTACGGGTTGGTCCAGGCCACGACCTGCCAGAGGAGAGCGGCGATCACGAAGGTGATCAACGTGGGTCCCCACGCTCCCCAGCGCAGCCAGGAAGGAACTCCCCGGCGTGGCTGGGCCTTCAGGCGGGCGGTCGCGAGGGTCGCGGTCGTGTCTCTCATCGTCAGCTCAGACATGGGCCTTCTCCGTCTGCGCGCGCAGCGCACCGCGCACGACTGCTTCCAGTTCGCGGAACTCGTCCGTCGCGTAGGCCTCTTCGGTGCGCGGCCGCGGCAGGTTCACATCGATCACCTGGGCGATGCGCCCCGGGTGCGCGGCCATCACCACGATGCGGTCGGAGAGCATGATCGCCTCCGGCACCGAGTGCGTGACGAACATGACGGCCTTGCGGTTGGACTGCCAGAACTCCAGCAGCGCGATCCGCTGCAGGTCGCGGTTCATCTCGTCCAGCGCCGAGAACGGCTCGTCCATCAGCATGATGGCCGGGTCGAACACGAAGGCCCTCGCGATCGCGGCGCGCTGCTGCATGCCGCCCGAGAGCTGACCGGGGTACTTCTTCATCGCCTGTCCGAGCCCGAACGTCGACAACAGCTCCTCCGGGTCGCGCAGCGCTCGCCCGGTGTTGGCCTTGGCGTTGATCCGCACCGGCAGCTCGACGTTCTCGCGCACCGTCTTCCACGGCAGCAGTGCGGGCGACTGCGGCACGAGACCGATCTTCTTGTCGCGCGAAGCCGCCGTGACGCTCTCGCCGTCGATCGTGACGCTTCCGGAGTCGGCGTCGAGAAGGCCGGCGACGACCTTGAGCAGTGTGGACTTGCCGCAGCCGCTCGGGCCGATCACCGACACGAACTCGCCCATGCCGATCGTCAGGCTCACATCATCGAGCACGGTGACCTTCGCGCCGTCGACGCCGAACGACTTCGAGACGTTCCTGACCTCGACGCCGGCGCCGTGTGCGACCGTCATCACTTCTCCTGCCAGATCAGGGCGTCGCCGTCGTAGAGGTCGGCGACCAGGTCGGCGTCCATCATGTCGGCGATCGCGGGCAGCTCCTTGACATCGCCGTACTTCTTCACGAGGGCGTACTCGGGCTCCCACATCGACTCGTTCTGCACGCCGGGGTTCCCGCCGGCGCTCTCGCGCACCCACGCGGACTCCACCTCCCACGTGCGGGCGAGCTGGTCGCGGGGGAACGCTGCGCCCTGACCGCTGTCCTCGGCCAGCTTCGCGAGCTTGTCGATGCAGGCATCCGACTCGTCCAGGCAGTACTGCAGCGCCTTGAGGCTCGCCCGCATGAAGTCGGCGGCGACCTCGCGGTGCTCGTCGAGGAATCGGGAATTCACCTCCATCACGTTGTATGTACCCTCGACGCCGAGATCGGCGGGGAGGAACTCGCTGAACGGCAGGCCCTGAGCCTTGAGCGACTGCGGCTGGTTGGAGGCGTAGCCGACGATCGCGTCGACCTGCTCGCGGACGACGACCGTGGGGTCGTAGTTGGTCATCTTGACCATCTCGACCTTCGAGACGTCGACGCCGGCCTCGTCGAGCATGGCCGAGGCGATCGGCGTCAGGTTGATGAAGTATCCGAGCGATCCGCCCTCGAGGTCCTTCAGGCTCTCGAGCTTCTCGTTGCCGAAGATCGAGAACGGCGGGGTCGTGCCGTAGGTGGCGACCGCCGTGAGGTTCTTGCTGTTCGCCGCCGCCAGCATCACGTCGGATGCAGAACCGAGAGCGGTGAACTGGGCCTGACCGGATGCCACGAGCTGCTGCCCGTTCGCCCCGGAGGCGTTGATCTCGACATCGAGGCACAGGTCGTCGAAGTAGCCCAGCTCCTCGGCGAGGAACACGTCGAGCTGGCCGGCGCTGGCGGAGTAGCCGTAGCCGGAGATGTAGGTGATGGTGCCGGCATCCTGATTCCGCTTGCAGGCGTCGGTGTCGCTCGCACTCGTGGGGGCGGTATCGCCGCCTGGCGTCTGCGCGGAGCATGCTCCGAGCGTCAGCGTGGCGGCGAGAACGCACGTCAGGGTGGCAGTGATGCGGAATCGGGTTTCCGCAGAGGAAGTAGCCATGAGGGTCCCTTCTCGGCCGTTCGTCGTTGATGGCTCGATGAAAGTAACATAGTCAAGATTGACTAAGCAAGATCAAACTAACTTTTGACGACAGGCACGACACGGACGGGGGCTGGACGGGCGTCGAGTGCACGCGAACTCGCCGAGTGCACGACTTGTCGACGTCGAGAAGCCGTGCACTCGGCAGGAAGCCGTGCACTCGGCGACACAGAGCGGGAGCGCGGGCGGAGCGGGAGCCGTCAGGGCCGGGGAGGAGCGGCAGGGTAGAGGTAGCGGCGCACGAACTCGTCGAAGAGCGGGACCATGTCGACGGTTTCGTCCAGGAGCCACTGCAGCTGGATCCCGTCCATGACGGCGCTGATCAGGCGCGCGGCGAGCGCGGGGTCGATGTCGTCGCGCACCTCACCGGCTTCCTGCCCACGGCGGAGGATCTCCACGGCTTCGTCGGCTCGGGCCCGGTAGCGGGCGGCGAACTCGGCGTGCGACGGATGCTCCGGATCGGTCGCCTCGGCCGAGACGATCGCGTACAACGACGTGAGGCCGCGCGAGGTCTGATTGTGGGCGACGACTCTCTTCGCCTGCTCGAGGAGGGTGTGCTCCGCGGGATCGCCCGCGGCCGCTCGTACCTTCTCGTCGCGCTGGTGCAGCACCTCGGCGAACAGCTCCTCCTTGTCGGCGAAGTGATGCAGGAGGCCGGCAGGCGTCACGCCGACGCGCTTCGCGATCTCCCGCAGCGACCCGCCGTGGAATCCGGTCCGGGAGAACACGACCAGCGCTTCGTCGACGATCGCCTGCCGTCGCGCCTGCCCTGTGGCGTAGGAGCCACGGGGGCCACGACCCGCTGTCGGCTGGCCGTCCGTTCCCACTGCCCACTCCCATCCCTCGTCGAGGGAAGCGGCGGTTCAGCCCTGGTGGCCGTTGCCGCCCGCACCCCACGACGAGCTGAATTCCTGCTGCCGCATCGCGGGACGCAGAAGCTTCTCCATCTCGCGATCCACGAAGTAGTCCTTGAGCTTATCCTTCGTGAGTTCGTTGCCGATCGCCGCCATGATCATCGACTGGTCGAGCGAGAGATAGCGCTCGGCGATCGTGCCGCTCTTCACGGCGACCGCGTCGTAGAACCCACCGGGGCCATAGGCGCCGAGGTCATCCTCGATGCCTTCGAGGTTGCGCAGCACGCCCTTGCGGTCATAGGGCAGCGCGAGGAAGGCCGCATGCGGCGTGACCACGCCGTCGCCGAACTCGGGAGCGGGGTTCGTGCCTGCCGCACAGCCCGGACGATCCACATCGACGTCGGTCTTCTCGGCGTCGGACGTGTAGCCGTCGGAGCGCATGCCCGCGATGTCGACGCCGTACTCCGCGTATCCGCCGAAGGGATCACTCGCGGGCGAGAAGCCCCAGTACCCGTATCCGGCCTCGTCGAGTCCATGCTGCTTCTGCACGGCGACCGTGATCGGATGATTGAGCTTCCACGACTTCGGCCCCCACTTCGTCTCGGGGACGAGCAGATCGGGCATCAGCGACTCGAACATGCTGCCGCCCCAGCTGGGGACGAACGACATACCGTCATAGCTGTACGCGCCTTCCCAGACCTCGACGCCGTCGTAGGTGCGGTACTCCCCCTCGGGAAGCTGCTCCTGCCAAGCCCAGTCGCAGCCGGGCGGCATCGTGCGATGCGTGCCGTACAACGCCGCCGCCGGGATCTGGCCGTTGGCGATGCCGAGATAGGTCGCGATGCGGCTCTCGCTCACGGTCGTGTCGTAGTGGTGGCAGGTGTAGTAGGCGGTCTCGCCCGATCCGTTGTACATCGGGGCCGCGACGCTGCAGTCCGGCGGCACCTCGTCCCAGAAACCGCCGCGGTTGGTGCCGGCGGGGAGACCGGCGGCACCCGCGGGATCGAAGAACGAGGCGAAGTCCATGGAGTCGTAGAGGGCGTCCGCCTGCACCGCGAGGGCAGGATCCGCCTCGCGGACGATACGCAGGGCGGCGGCCAGCCACCCGTTGTCGACCGTGCTGAGGAACGGGTGCACCGGATCGCCGGAGTCGGGCCAGGTCGTCAGCTTCTCCCCCGTCGTGGGCGAGTACCAGTTGTAGAACATGCCGCTCGCGTCATTGCGCTCGAGCCCTTCGAGGGTGTCGAGCGTGGCGGACATGCGGCTGCGCGCCTCGTCGGCGCCGATGATGCCGAGGTCTCGCGCCGTGACGGTCGACCACAGGTATCCGCCGATGTTCGTCGGAGAAGTGTATGCGCTGGGGGTCTGCAGGTCGCCGGTGATGTTGTCGGCCGGAAGGCCCGTCTCCTCATCGGTCATCGCCGCGAGGGAGCCCCAGGTGTCCTGTGCCCAGCGCGTGAGCTCGGCGTCGCCCTGACGGCCGCCTCCCGCCGCCGCCGGTCCGGCCAGGGCCAGGCCTGAGACGACCAGTCCGACCGTGGCCAGTGTGCTCATCCATCGCTTCATCACGTCTCCTCATCGAGAACGGGCGCCGCTGACCGGAGCCACTCCACACGCGAAAACCTAACAGGTGTTCAGTGTTGGCTCAACCCCCGCTTCCGTCCGCTCCGTAGCCTGCGCAGGATGCCCGCTCGAGTCGATCCATCCGCTCCGGTCGCACTTCCTGTCGCCTTCGCCGCTCCCGGGCGGCAGCAACTGCGACCGGAACG